>JBIKYI010000032.1:0-11452 GCA_044355355.1 Limnothrix sp.
AATCTGTTCAAAAAGGAAAACTTCGTTTGTTGCGGGAACCCTTGCCAGAAGAGGATTTCGAGTGATTTTAAAGTCCTTAACCTACTTTTTCGTTCCAATGCTACTCAACCCCCATAGACAGTACTACGCAGAAACCGCCGAATCTGCATGTGTATTTCCTGTTCAAAGAGATTATTTTCCGCAAAGGCAGGGCGATTAAACCAATGTTTTTCCAAGGATTTTAGCCAGCTTTCCTTATCACGAACGGTGAGGATAAATTTACTATTCGGGAACAGTTGATCGAGTTGGGGATAAAACGCCGATACGGTGATATCGGTGATGCCATCGAAATGCTCCAACAACGAAAACTGATAATTCCCCTCGGTGAGTTCCCGTAAGGTGGTTTCATCTTCGGGGTAATGAATTGCCTTAAGCCCCAACACATGGAGGGCACTCGTGAGACTTTTTGTGCCAGTGCGACTTAACCCAATGCCAAAGATTTTATAGGGTGAGCGGGATTTAGCAGGGGGTTCCAATGTACCGCCGCCCATCTGTACTAACTGCCATGACCAGATTTTGCGGGCTTGGTCATCGATTTCTGTGACAGCAAGCTCGGACTGGGGTGGCACGTCTAATTGGGCGATCGCCGCCGCCGAAATTTCTGGCAAACGGACAATATAATCATCAATTTCCGCCGGAGTTGCCTGGAGAGGAACATCTGCAGCTGTTTGGGCGATCGCCAAATTCGCAATCTTAAAATCCAGATCATCAGGATATTGCTCCCAATACCGTTGTGCCGCTACCAACTCCCGACGATTTTCCTCCGTGCGACTCCGCAGTTCCCGTAACGCCATTTTCGCGTAAACATGTTCATAAGACTGGAAATAATCATGGAGAATCCGGAAGCACTTAAAATGCTTCTTCGCCTTAAGACGGGACAGGGCGATCGCCCGCATCCGTGATTCAGGACGCAAAACATACTTCTCATCATTTTGCGGCGGCTTCACCTGCTGCATCATCCGCACCACATCTACCCGCGTAATATGCACCCCTTGGTGAATATGCCCCCGAAACTTATCCAAAACATAACAATCCACATAAGGAAAATCATTGCGCTGCAAAAAGCCCTGCATATTTTCCATAATCAAACAATCCGCATCCATGAACACGACGAAATCGCAGTCATAGTTAATCGTCAACATCTGCTGTACCGCCGCAGAAAAAGGACGCACATTGTCGATCACATGAACTTGATTGGGTTGAATTTGCTGAATCGCTAAATCCAAAGCAAGATCACTAGTACGTTCACCAATGGTGCGAAAAACGAGGTCAATTTTTTTTGTCATTGCAGTTTAATTACAAGGTTACGGAGACCAGACCAAGGATTGATTGAGATCCCCCACCAACTGGGCAAAGAGGGATTGTTGCGCGTCAGAGAGTTCCGTTTGCCAGCGCACATCCAACACAATATCAGCATTGTGGGTTTGGTAATGTTGACGATTCGGAGCAGCCATACGGGAGAGAAACTGTTGCGCCTGATCAGGATGCGTTTGTACTTGGCTATGGGCAACCAGATACTGTGTACCATTATTCCCACCCAAGACGTGATATTCAGCATTACTAAAATTACGCATGTCCGGTTCATAGGCAATCCCTAAAAATTCACAAAGACGTTCTAGGACGGTATCAGTATGGAGAGCTAATTCTTCGTAATGCACAATGAGTTTTTTACCACTAAATTCCTCAAAAAGCTCTTGAGTTTGCTGGATCTTGTTCTGCCAGTTGTGAATAATTTCCTTCAAATCCCGTTCTGGATATTTGCGGCGATAGGAATTCACGACAGCCCGACCATCCCGCTGGAGAAAAATAAGGTAAGCTTGGGCGTTTGTGGCGATGGCTTCCTTTTGTCGCCGGATCCAACTAACTTCTGAGCTAGAATCAATCATTAAGGCTGGACGCTGTTGTTGTTTGTGCCAAATCTGTTGAGCAAGGGTTTCGTAAAGGTCGAGTTCTGGTGTGGGGTGGAGGTCTTTCCAAATGGGACAGTCTGCGCCACAGAATTTACAAGAGCGTTTATGGGCAGGGGCTTGTTCTTTCTGGAGATAGATGCTTTTCTTCCCTTCTCCACAAAAAAAACTACTGGAATGGTTACCGAGTAAAAGTCCGAGTAGTGTTGATCCAGAATGTCCTGTTCCTCCAATAAAGCAGACTTTTTGATTAATGCGTTGGGATGATTGTTGCAAAACGGCAATGGAAAAACTATAAGGACAAATTTCCAATAATTCTATTTCAGTATCTTCAGGCAATGCAACAGATAAACAGGAAATACTTTAATCTGGATCTGTGTTAATTCGCTATGGCTTGTCGATGGGGATGGGCGATCGCCTCCCTTGTCATCCCCTAAGATTATCGTCATTTGCAATAGTAATTAAGACCAACTCAAAACTAAGTTTCCCACTTTTTAAGGG
Source organism: Limnothrix sp. (assembly GCA_044355355.1). Taxonomy (GTDB): domain Bacteria; phylum Cyanobacteriota; class Cyanobacteriia; order Cyanobacteriales; family MRBY01; genus MRBY01. The sequence continues at coordinate 2,448 of JBIKYI010000032.1, forward strand.
GGGTTAGGGGGGATCAAAGTGTTCAGTATTAGTTTTAAGTATTAAAGTATTTAGCAACGGGGTGATAGGTAATAATTGCCGAGGTGGATTGTTCAGGATAAATCTGTTCACTTTCATCCATATACATCCCAATGCGATCAGTTTTAAGCAGTTTCAATTGAATATATTGATCTTGAATATTAGGGCAAGCAGGATAACCAAAACTATAGCGAGAACCCTGATATCTTTGGCGCAACATATCCTTAATATTGTCCGGTTCCAGATGTCCAAAACCCAGTTCCCGACGAATTCTGGCATGGCTCCATTCCGCTAATGCCTCAGCAGTTTGCACCGCAATCCCATGGTAATAAAGATAATCCGTATATTCATTCGCCGCAAAGAGTTTTTGGGCATATTCCGTGGCAATTTCCCCAACCGTTACCGCTTGCATCGGGAAGGCATCCACCACACCAGATGCCGTCGAAGCAAAAAAGTCGGCAATACAGAGCCGTTTATTCGTTTTTTGACGGGGAAAATCGAGCCTTGCCACCTCAATTAAGGTATCTTCCTGCGCCAGAATATCCGGGTCATAAATAATCAGTGTATTGCCTTCCGACTGACAGGGAAAATAACCATAGATTACCGTGGGAGCCAAAATCTTTTCGGCGATCGCCTTTGCCTTCCATTTACTCAGTAAAGGATGAACAGTCTCTTGAATAAACTGATCATATTCCTCTTTGGTTTGATCCTTTTGTTTGCGGAATTGCCATTGCCCCACAAACAAAGCTTGCAAATCTAAATGCCAGAAAATTTCCTCCAGATCTAAATCCGTTGGCGTGAGGATTTTTGTGCCCCAGAAGGGAGGACGGGGACGATCAATATCCTGACTCACAAATTCCGATGGACGGGTATCAATGACCTCTGGCTCTGATGCCTTGGCTTTGTTTTCTGCAGCCATTATCTCTTCACCGTCACTGCTATAGTTACGGGTATTTACCTCTGCATATTCCCCTAAAAAGCCCTGTCGATCATCCCATTTTTGGTCAGCTTTGGCGGGCATCAATTTATCCATAAAATGCAGATCCGCAAATGCATCTTTTCCGTAAATAACCTGTCCTTGATAGGTATTTTGACAGTCTTGATAGACAAATTTGGGCGTGAGTGCTGCCCCCCCTAAAATGACAGGCACTGTAATTCCTTTTTCATTAAAAGCTTCTAAATTATCTTTCATAAAAGCCGTAGATTTCACGAGCAAACCACTCATGGCAATACAATCTGCCCCATGTTCTTCATAGGCTTGAATGATATTTTCGACGGGTTGTTTAATGCCCAAGTTAATCACTTTATAGCCATTATTAGACAGAATAATATCGACTAAGTTCTTGCCGATATCATGGACATCCCCCTTAACGGTGGCAATAATAAATGTCCCTTTACCGCTATCATCTCCCTCTGCTTTATCCATAAAGGGTTCGAGGAAGGCAACAGCAGCTTTCATGGTTTGGGCGGACTGCAAAACAAAGGGTAATTGCATCTGTCCAGAGCCGAATAATTCACCGACAACTTTCATGCCATCGAGCAGAAAAATATTAATAATATCGAGGGGAGGATGATCGGCGAGGGCTTCGGTGAGGGCATCTTCTAAACCTAATCTTTCGCCATCAATAATGTGCTGTTTTAAGCGCTCATTAATGGGTAAGCTCTTATCGATCGCCTCTGCTTTCTTTGCTTTTTGTCCGGCAAATACTTCGGTGAGTTTGGTCAGGGGATCATAGACACAAATATCGCCGTCAAATTCCCGGCGATCGCCAATCAGATCGCGGCAAATTTTTTGATGTTCGGGGTCAATTTTTGCCATGGGTAAAATCTTACTGGCACTGACGATCGCCGAATCTAAACCCAACTGCATGGCATCATGCAAAAAGACTGAATTTAACACCTGACGTGCCACCGGATTTAAACCGAAGGAAATATTTGAAACCCCTAGGGTAATGTGACAACCGGGTAATTCTTTGTGAATTCTGTCAATAGCATCGAGGGTGGCTTGGGCGTTATTACGATCCTCTTCAATGCCCGTCGAAATCGGTAAAGCTAACGGGTCAAAAAAGATTTCATAGGGGGGTAAACCATAGGCGATCGCCGCATCATAGGCACGTTTGGCGATTTCAAATTTCTTCTCTGCTGTCCTTGCCATGCCTTCCTCATCGATGGTTCCCACTACTACCGCCGCTCCATATTTTTTCGCGAGGGAAAGCACCTTATAAAAACGTTCTTCGCCATCTTCATAGTTGGTCGAGTTGAGCATACATTTGCCCCCAGCGACCTTTAAACCCGCCTCCATTTTTTCCCACTCGGTGGAATCCAGCATCAAGGGCAGCGTAATATTATTCACCAGGCGCGAGGCTAATTCATGCATATCCTTCACGCCATCACGCCCGACATAATCGACGTTGACATCAAGAATATGCGCCCCTTCCTTCACCTGGGATTTGGCGAGGGAGACTAAACTATCCCAATCTTCAGCATTCAGTAAAGTACGGCATTTTTTGGAGCCACTGGCGTTTAATCTTTCGCCAATAATTAGGAAAGAATTGTCTTGGATATAGGGTTGGGGACTATAAATGGAAGCCGCCGCAGGTTCATATTCAACGTGCCGTTCTTTGGGGGTTAATTCTGAGGCTAATTCCGCGAGGGCTTGGATATGTTCGGGACGAGTACCGCAACAACCGCCGATGACCTGCACGCCCAAATCCTCGATGAAGTGCATCATTGCCATCTTCATTTCGAGGGGGGTAAGTTTGTAATGGGCTTGTCCGCCAACGTTTTCAGGTAAACCCGCGTTGGGAATACAGGACACCATAAAGGGGGAATGTTCGGACAAATATTTGACGTGCTCTTTCATCAGGTCGGGACCCGTGGCGCAGTTTAGTCCCAAAATGTCGATTTTGTAGGGTTCGAGGATTGCCACTGCCGCTGCAATTTCTGTGCCGACGAGCATTGTGCCCATGGTTTCCATTGTGACTGACACCATAATCGGCAGGCGATCGCCCTTCTGCTCGAACACCCGTTCCACACCATTCAACGCGGCTTTAATCTGCAAGACATCCTGGCAAGTTTCGATCAGCATGAGATCTACGCCGCCATCGTAGAGACCCGCCGCCTGTTCCGCGAAGGCATTCTCTAGGGAGTCGTAATCGATATGTCCCAAACTCGGTAGTTTTGTGCCGGGACCAATGGAGCCTGCCACAAATCGCGGTTTTTCTGGGGTGGAAAATTCAGCAGTGACGCTTTTCGCCAATTCTGCTGCCATTTTATTGAGTTCATAGGCGCGATCGCCGAGGTCATATTCCGCGAGGACGATCGATGTACCACCAAAGGTATCCGTCTCGACCACATCTGCCCCCGCCGCCAAAAACGCCCGGTGCACCTTTGCCACTGCCTCTGGTTTTGTCTGGACTAAATATTCATTGCACCCTTCGTACTCAGCACCGCCAAAATCCGCTGCCGTGAGGTTTTGCACCTGGAGATTGGTTCCCATTGCCCCGTCAAATACCAGCACGGGACGTTCGGGACTATTGAGGCGATCGAGGAATGCACTTTTCATGGAAATGGTTCTAAAACGTGTACGGACTAAACACTGGGGTGTTTTATTTTAGCGTGAACCTCCAGGGAAAACTTGTTTATTCCGACTAATAACTAAACCCCAGGGGCGATCGCCAGCACGGGAATTGCTTCTAGATCACCCCTAAGATTGCGCCTCAATTACACCACGTCACCCCTTCACTCGGTCGCCCTTGCCCATCAGAAACCATTTTCTCAGTTCATCCAAACCCAAAATGAATGGCGGACAAACAATTAAGAGTAACCATTGCCAGGGTTCAAGGGGGGCAGTGAGAAAGATTCCTTGGAAAAATGTGCTCTTGGTAATCATGATCACCAGAATCCATTCCGTCGCGATGCCGATCCAGATGAGGGGATTCGAGAACAACCCTAAACGGAAAGTCGAAACCGTTTCGGAGCGGCAGGCGAATACATTCCCATCCTGACAGGCAACAATCACGGCAAGGGTCATGGTGGTGGCTTGGGCATAGATGGCAGTGGTGGCAGCGTCGGCGGAATGGTGCAGCAGATCGGGGGTGACCGCTTGCAGATCGGTGAGACTATAGCCATGGGCTAACCAGACCACAAAAAAGCCGACCATCCCCAGGGTTGCCTCAACGAGACCAAGGAAACAATAGGCACGGAGGATCAGCGATCGCCCCAGGAGGGTTTTTGTCTTTTTGCGGGGAGGTTGCTCCATAATGCCCGTTTCAGGGGTTTCTATCCCAAGGGCAAGGGCTGGAATCATATCTGTCCCCAGATCCACCGCCAGAATTTGCATGATGACGAGGGCAGGTGGAATTTTTAACGCCACCATCAGCAGGAAGGGAACTACCTCCGCCACGTTGGAGGCAAGGATATAGGTGATAAATTTGCGGATGTTTTGGTACACAGAGCGACCCTGTTCCACCGCCGCGATAATGGTCGCAAAATTGTCATCGGTCAGAACAATATCCGCCGCTTCCCTGGCAACGTCTGTGCCATTCATCCCCATGGCAATACCGATATGGGCAGACCGTAAGGCTGGGGCATCATTTACGCCATCCCCGGTCACAGCAACAATTTCACCCACTTCTTTATAGGCACGCACCAGGCGCAATTTTTGTTCGGGGGACATCCGTGCAAAGATCAAATTACTACGATATTTCACGATTTGTCGTAACTGGGCATCCGATAAATGTCCCATGCCTTCTCCGGTGACAACTCTGCCTTGATTTTCGACCATGCCAATTTGCTTGGCGATCGCCTGGGCAGTGAGACCATAATCCCCCGTGACCATGGTGACCTTAATGCCGGCAGTGTGGCAGGCGGCGATCGCCCCTTTCACCTCAGGACGGGGGGGATCAAACATGGCAATTAGCCCAATAAAAATCAGATCCTGTTCGAGTTCCTGTGCCCGTAAATCCACCATCTGGCGATCGCCCTTCCTTGCCGCCAGTCCCAGCACCCGAAAACCCTGGGCAGCCAGACGATCCGTCGCTTGCACCACCTCATCCCACTGCTCCTGAGCCAGATGCTGAATCGACCCATTACGCAACACTAAATTACAGTGGCGCAATACCTCTAGGGGCGCACCCTTTGTAAACGCCACACAGGGATCGTCACTCTGCCAAATTTGCGCTTGTTGCCAATCCAGCACCACCGTCATCATGCGGCGACGGGAATCAAAAGGAATCTCCCGCAAGCGAGGAAATTTTTGTTGCAATTGTTCAATATTTAAACCCGCCTTTGCTGCTGCCACCAATAACGCCGCCTCCGTAGGGTCACCAATTTCCTGCCAACGGCTGGGGGTTTCGAGGTGAATCAGTTTGGCATTAGAACAAAGCGCTGCCCCCGTGAGTAATAGTTCCACCTTCCATGCCGCCGCAAAATCCTGGGGTAAATCCACTTTCCCCACGCCGGGATCGTAGCCTGCCCCCGTCACCTCAATTAAAAAGGGTTGAATTTCTGCGGGTTCCCCATGGTTCGGTGTGGCAAGGGGAGGCTGGGCTGGAATGTCCGCATCCATCAGCCAGGGTAACCAGAGGTAATGTACCGTCATCTCATTTTTAGTGAGGGTTCCGGTTTTATCGGTACAGATCACGGTGGTGGCACTGAGGGTTTCCACGGCGGAGAGGCGACGCACCAAGGCATTTTTGCGTACCCTGCGCCGCACACCCATCGCTAAAGCCAGGGTCACCGTCGGTAATAAACCTTCCGGCACTAAGGCAACGATAATGCCGATCGCAAAGATAAAACTCTCCTTGAGTTCCATCCCCACGAGGAATTCTGCAAGAAAAAATACAATCGCCCCCATGGTCAAGGCGATCGCCGTAATAATCCTGACAATTTGCTGCACCTGCACTTCGAGGGTACTGGGTTCCCGTTTTACCACCGTGGTGAGATGTGCCACATGCCCAAATTCCGTCTGTGCCCCCGTCCCGTAAACCACTGCCACACCCCGCCCAGAGGACACCGTAGAACCCGCCAGCAAGAGATTTGCCACCTCCGCCGGATTGGCCTTTTCATGGATGGGTTGTTCCCCTGCCCTCAGGGTGGTATCGCCACGCACTGAGACAGATTCCCGGAGACGCACTGGATAGGCATTCCGCGCCACTGGCAGAGATTCCCCTGTCAACACTGACACATCAACATATAAACTCTCAGCAGAAATCAACCGGGCATCAGCCGAAATGCGATCGCCCTCCTCCAATTGCATCACATCCCCCGGCACCAGTTCCCGCGACGGAATTTGCTGTAACTGACCTTCCCGATAAACCTTTACCTGCATCGGCAAAACCTTTTTCAGCGCCGAGAGGGATTGTTCCGCCTGGAATTCCTGCCAAAAGCTAAACACCGCATTCACCCAAATCACCAGCCAAATCGCCCAACCGAGCGCCGGAGTACCGGAAACAAATGCTAAAACCCCCGCGACCCACAACAACAGCGCCATAAAGTGGGTCAACTGATCCAAAAAGCGCAACCATAGGGGACGTTGGGGCGGCTCCGGCAATTCATTTGTGCCAAACTTTTCTAAGCGATGGACAGCTTCGTGCTCTGACAAGCCCTCTGGCTGAGTTTCTAGGATGTTATAGACTTCTTCGGGGGAATATGTCCAAATATGAGAGGAATCCATGGATCAATGCAGCTCTAATTTCGCAAACATCCCGATGCTGTCATAGTCACTGGAAAATTGGTGGGGATCACCATCGTTTTCAATTATTCTTTACGCACATTCGTCACAATTTTGGTTGTGTGCTCAAAAAGACTTGAAAAGGCTGAAAAAGTTGATCAAAGTTTATCTGGAGAGGTGATTGGTTGAGTTTATTTGTAGAAGAGGCAAACTAGGCGATCGCCTCATAGGTGCCGAGCAAGATTAAACCAAAACCCGTTAAACAACCCACCAAACGATTATCAGAACCACAACCCAGGATTACTTTCCCTAACAATGTGCCACCACCGAGCATCAAGACAGAAGTTGCGACACTCAAAGTTGTGACCAAACCAATACTGATGTGAGCCATGCCTGCGCCGATACCTGTACCGAGGTTGCTAAGGGTTAAACCTAAACCGAGGAGTAACGCATCCTGGGGCGCTAATTGGGAAGCCGCAGGTTGATCGATGGGAACATTGACAGTCCCATTAACCGTGGCGAAGTCTGCGGAAAATTCTGATTGGCAGTAATGTTGTAACTGTTCCCAAATACTGAAACAACCGATGGCGATGAGTAGACTGCTACCAAACCACTGGGAGAATACGGAGGGTAAATATTGACAAATCCAACTACCGAGAGACATGGATAACCAAGTGCTCAAACCTGATAGCAGTGCAATAATGAGGTTGCTCGAAAAGGAAATATGCTTAGATTTTGTACCATATGCGACCCCAACAGCTAAATTGTCGAGATTTGTGGAGAGGGCAAGGGCGATCGCAATGGGTAGTGTATCCATGTAATATTTGACCTAATATGGCGTTTGCCAGTCAACGTCACGAATTGTAACATTTAACGTTAACATTCTGACACAAATATCTATCTTCCGACAGATTGTTTTTATAAAAGTTCCGTAAAGACCATAAAGATTCCATTTAAACCTATGCGAAACAGCTTTTCTCCCAGAAAAATCAGGGATCTTTCCCCTTGGCTCGATAGCCTCTCGCTATTGCTATGGGGGGCTTTGTTGCTCAAATATGCGGCGACGGGGGAGTTGGCGTTGTTAATTCACCCCAATTATTTCGGTTTGTCGATCGTGGCAGGACTGGTGTTGGTTGGTCTGGGGGTAGGAAAAATTTGGCAAACGGTCAACCCTAGTTTGAATCCGAGTGAGTCGGTGCAGCATATTGCGTTGTTGCCGCAGAATTTTGGCAGTAGTTTGTTGATTTTGGTGGCGATCGCCGGGTTTATTTTTCCGCCCACGATCTTAGCGAGTCAGACAGCCATTCAGCGGGGTTTAACCCAGGAGTTGCCCTTAACCCGTAGCCAACCCGCCAGTTTTCGGACGGGTAGCAAACCGGAGGATCGGACATTATTAGACTGGATTCGCACATTAAACGCCTACCCTGAACCGGATGCTTATACGGGCGATCCAGCGATCATCAAAGGCTTTGTCACCCATTTACCCCAGTTGCCGGACAATTACATGATGGTATCGCGGTTCGTGCTAACCTGTTGTGCCGTGGATGCCTATCCAGTGGGTTTGCCGGTGAAATTGAAGGGCGATCGCCAGAAATTCAAACAGGACGGTTGGGTGCAAGTCGAAGGAACCATGATTACAGAAGATTTGCCCATCAGTATGGACAAAGCCACCGCAGGGGGAGATCAGCGTCAACTCGTCATCCAGGCAACCAAAGTGACCCCCATTGCTACCCCCAAAAATCCCTACGACTATTAACTTAACTATTAACTTCTAACCTTCATTTGATGTCTGATATTTAATCCCTGATAACTGATGAGTAAATGGCGACAGAAATCGACAATTCTTGCTGCGGTGGCTGGTTTCTGTCTGCTGTTAACAGGAGGCTTATTATTTCGACCCAATGGCGATCGCCGTCCGCCGAAATTACCCCAAGACGAAAATATTCAAGTTTACTTTAATCATCTCGAAGCGAAAAAAGCTGATTATACCGAACCCTATCGCGGTATTTTAAGGGCGGGAGATAATCTAGAACAAGTGCTTATTGATGGTATTAACCAAGCACAAAGCAGCATCGATATTGCCGTCCAGGAATTCAACTTACCCCTCGTCGCAGAAGCCTTAGCCAAACAATCAGCGGCAGGTATTGCGGTGCGGGTCATCGTTGAAAATAGCTATCGTCGCCCTTGGACAGAGATTCCCGATGCAGAATTATTTGCCTTCGATGATCGGGAACAGGGAAAATATCAGGAATTTGTTGCCCTTGCCGATGATGACAAAGATGGTTTTTTAAGCCCAGAAGAAACTGCCAAACAT
>JBIKYI010000476.1:0-3207 GCA_044355355.1 Limnothrix sp.
CTCCTCTCCTTTGGTTTTTATAAAATCAATAAATTTGTTATTGGCAACCTCTATACCCTTTATTTAAGCCGCAACAAAAAAAATGCCAAACAATGGCGGATTATCTCCGAAGATCTCCTCAAAAAGCCCCTGAGTTTATCCGTTTTAATGACCAAAGCCCCCCGCTGGAATACCCACGCCACCATCGGTACATTAGGTCCCATTGCCGTTAACAAAGAACTCACCATTAACCTTGAGACAATTCGTGCTTCTACAGAATCATGGGTTGGTTGCATCTACGATTTTCCAAGTTATAAAACCGTCTTTGATTTTACGCCCCTCACCGATGATCCGAGTCAATCAGAACTAAAAATTAGCCTAGTTCCAGGCAAATATACCGTTGGTTTACGCTACTACAACCCCAAGGAAAAAATGACATTTCCGCTCGTGCAAACGGATGCGAATATCGACGTTTCTCCCCTGGAAATTCCCAATACAATTAACGATTTTTACTATACCCTAGCGACAAAAACAAACTTCTATTTTTCTTGTTTACATTATTACGTTTTCACCATTTTACAACTGCGTAAAATTCTACCGGAGGGCTTTGTTCAATATGAATTTCTCCCTGTCGGGGCAACGGATACTCAATTTTTCTATGGGGCATTAAACCCAACCGAAAGCCTCAAGATTCAAATTGCTGAACAGTGGCGATCGCCCTTTGATTTTTATTTAACTCTTTATAACCGAGCTAGTTTTCCCTTGAGTTGGCAAAAACTGGAGGGCGACACCCAAATTGATCCCCTTAAAGTAGAAGGTTATTACTTAATTCGGATGCGGGCGAAATCTTTAGAAGCCGAGCAAAAATTATCATCAATTACAGGTGCAGAAATTCAACTTAACCCTAACCAAAAACAGCTAGTTGTTAAATAATAATCGTCCAACAAAACTTAATTTGATTTAAATTGTTTTATTTAATTTAATTTTTCTAAAGGAAAGAGCATAATTTGAACGGGTCAGTTGATTATTATTAATAATAGCTTGCCCACAGATAAAACAATGGATCAATTTAATTTCTTTCAACATTGGTATCCCGTCGCTCTACTCGAAGATCTTGATCCTACTGCCCCGCAAGCAATGACTATTTTGGGTAAACAATTAGTCATTTGGAAACCCCGCCAAGCAGACTATTACTCAATTTTTCTCGATCAATGTCCCCATCGTTTAGCTCCCCTCAGTGAAGGTCGCATTGATGAAAAGAGCGATCGCCTAATGTGTAGTTACCACGGCTGGGAATTTGATGGAACAGGTAATTGCCAAAGGATTCCTCAATTAGATCATCCAGACTTACTTGAAAAACAGAGGGGGACTTTCTGTGCGATCGCCTTTCCTACCCAAGAAAAACAGGATATATTATGGGTCTGGCTTGATGAAAAAACATCTGATTTAGCTACAAAAATACCGTTGCCTTTATCCTCAAATCTCGATGCAGAAAAAGGATTTGTTTGGTCTACCTATACAAGGGAAGTAGATTATGATTGGTTGACTTTAGTTGAAAATATTGTTGACCCTAGTCATGTTCCTTTTGCCCACCATGGCTTACAGGGAAATCGCAACAGGGCACAGTCTTTAAGTTTTGAAATTAATGAATCACGCATTGATTATATCGCCGGAAAAATCACCAGTGGTTTCAAAACTAGTATCACCTTTCAAGCGCCTTGTTTAGTAGAATATGAAATTCCTTTAGGAACAGAAAAACAAGTGGGTTTAGTAACCTATTGTGTCCCTATTTCCCCCGGAAAATCGAGATTAATTGTGCTTTTTCCTCGTAATTTTGCCAAGCAAATAGGTTGGCTGATGCCCCGTTGGTGGGAACATCTTACATTACGGAACCGCGTGATTGATAGCGATATGGTTATTTTGCAGCAGCAAGAATATTTTAATCAACAGCACCCTGAAGATTGGAAAATGGCTTATAAAATGCCGACTGCTGCGGATCGCTTCGTGATTGAATTTCGCCGCTGGTTTGATACCTATTGTGGTGGAAAATTACCTTGGGAAGCAATGGGGATCACACCGGAACCACTGACAATTCACACAAATAGACAGAACGTTTTAGATCGTTATCATCAACATACAATACATTGCACGAGTTGCCGTAATGCCCTGAAAAATACAAAATGGGCAAAGCGAATATTAACGGGATTGGCGATCGCCACGATTGCGACTACGGCAGTTTTACCAAATTCGGTGCGGATTCGATTAGGGTTGGGACTGTTGAGCTTTGGCGGTATTTGTGGGGCGATCGCCGCTGTGCTTCATTACAAATTAGAGCCAGGATTTTATTTTGTTGATTATCGTCATCAAGATAAAAAATAAATTTAAATTCTATAAATTTAAACCCTATAAATAACCATTTTCAGCGAGGAAATTCATATCGATTTCTGGCACTTTTGATGGCTGTTGATAACTGACAAACCGTTGCACATATTTACCCAGAATATCCCCTTCTAAATTCACCCAACTACCTGTTTTTAGATACATTAAATTGGTTTCGGCGTAGGTGTGGGGAATCACAGAAACCTTAAACCAATGTCCTTGGCGATCGCACTCTGCCACGGTCAAACTAATGCCATTGACCGCAATGCTGCCCTTGGGCACGAGACAGGGGGCGATATTACTCCACCAAGTTGCCTCATTGTCTTTGTTGTGGGTAAACCAAAGTTCCCATGCTTGGGCGGTTTGGATGGATTTTTCCAGCGCACCGACCGTATCCACATGACCCGTGACAAAATGCCCACCGATTTTGCTGCCGACCCGCAAAGAGGTTTCAATATTGACCCATTCCGACCGGGATACGGCATGACCCAGACTCGTGCGTTTCAAAGTTTCTGGTGATGCCGTTGCCACAAATCCCTGTTCGAGAATGGTCTCCACCGTCAGACAAACGCCATCCACTGCCACGCTGTCACCAATGGCGAGATCCATCATGATTGACTGCGCACCATGACCCGCAATGTCAATGGCAAAGCGATCGCCACCGAGGGATTTGACTGTACCGAGGGCTTGAATTAATCCAGTAAACACAATGTGGAGAGAAAATTTCTATTAATTTATGGACAAGATAGATTTATTATCCTATCGATCATTGTTGCAATATTTTTGTTTTTTATTATTTCGTTTTTAATCAAGTTTTTAATGGCGATCGCCTGTTGTTATGCAGGAAAA
>JBIKYI010000477.1:0-3188 GCA_044355355.1 Limnothrix sp.
AATGGTTTCCGCTGCAACCCTGCCAGCCCCCACCGTCCAACCAGTCACCATGACCACCAGTAAGACAACTCGACGACACCAGGACTTCCCACAAGCAGCAACCATCTCCAAAACATCCCCAACAACAGACTTTATTTGAAATTACTTCTTCTCTAACCTTAAGCCTTTCAGACCCAGCCAAGAATGATCACCCATGGAATTGACGAGCTTCTTTACATCCACTTGCCCCAGCTCTAGCACACCAATCCACATCAAAAATTGCCCGTCAACTCATTGCAATATTTCGTAATATTCTGTTATATTATCCGAGGATAAGCCCTTCAACAGCAATCGCAAATGAGCACGGAAAACACTGCCAGTCAACCAAATCCCATCAATAACTCTGTCATTGAGCCGAATGCTTGCAAAAATGAAGTTAAAACACAGGCAGTCAACACCGAGGATTGGAGCGAGGCGATTAACAGCTTTTGTAACACAGTCAGTATCGACTCAGAAGAACGCCAAAACCTCATTCGTTTAGCCCGCAACCATGGCAAGCACCTGGGTCTTGTGGATTAGCGCTTCAAGTCCAAGTCCCCATCAGATTTATCTCCTCTTAACAAAAAGTGGTTTATCTCAAATGCTGAGTTCATAGGCATTTGAGATTTTTTTTGTGATTTTCGTCACGCCAAAGAGAGCTTCTTGTACCATAGGTGCGTGATTGCATCGAGCTGCGACTGTGATGTAATGCACACAATAATTCACAATCATGTCACAGTTCTTTCACTTAACCGAAATTATAATAGCGTCATAGAGACAAACAACAATTTCTTTCTCTCGGAGACCATACTATGACAACGCTCACTTTCCTTGGTTCCCACTGTGCCTACGAACCCACCTGTATCCGCACCACGATTGATCAAGAACATGTCATGAAATATCGTGGACAACCCTATCAGGCGACCGAGGCGATCGCCACCACCAGCCAGCCTAAAGGTCTAAAATACAGAGGGGTTGCCTACTAAATTTTGCCAATTCTAAATCTTAGGTAGATGTTGATGAAAGCTCTCCAAATTTTTGGGGAGTTTTTTTCTGAAAACAGATGACGGATCTGTGAAATTCTGTGAAATCCTTGCAAAAGGTGTCGGGTTTCAATGATGCAACGTTCGTTTTTTGATGGCGATCGCCGGATTGCCTTGATAGATCATCATGGGTTCTAGGGATTTAAGGGCAACACTCCCCAAGCTCAAAATAGCCCCCTGACCGACCGTGACCCCTGGTGCTACCGATGAATTCGCCGCCAACCAACTGCCGGACTCAATGGCGATCGCCTGGGTTTTGAGGGTAAATTCTGGCTTACTCCAATCATGATTGCCTGTGCAGAGATAGACCCCTTGGGAAATGCACACATGGTCACCAATGGCGATCGGCGCGAGATTATCCAGCCAAGCATCCTCACCGATCCAGACATAATCACCCACCGTCAGCCGCCAGGGAAATTTCACCCGTACCCCCGGCTTAATTCTCACTCCTTGACCAATTTTCGCCCCAAATAACCTCAGTAGCCACACCTTAATAGATGACACAGGCATCAGATAACTCCGCACCAACACCGCCCCCACAAAATACCAAAGCAATCGTTTAATGAGGGATGCCCCAGGAGTGTAATCACCGACAGTATATAAATCTAAACGCATGGCGAGAAAAACTTAGAACAGCTCCAAGATCACTAATCATCACACTACCGCATCCCGCTGATCGATTATCCTATGCTGGGATAACTCAGTCATTTTGTAGATTAACTTTTAGATTAACGTAGATTAACGATGCCAACCGATTCTGTCACCGATACCGTTATTGTGCCCCTCGATGTCCCCGACCTAACCGAGGCGATCGCCCTGGTCGAACGTTTACCCGCAGTCACCTTTTGGAAAGTCGGTCTAGAACTCTTCGTCGCCACAGGTGCAGACATCCTCAGTTACCTCAAAGATCAGAACAAACGCATTTTTCTCGATTTAAAATTTCACGACATTCCCAACACCGTCGCCGGAGCCTGCCGTTCTGCCAAAAAATACGATGTGGATCTGCTCACCATGCATGCCGTCGCTGGGAAAGTTGCCATGCAAACTGCGAAGGAAGCCCTCGGTGATGCCCCCACCAAACTCATTGCCATCACCGTCCTCACCAGTCTCAACGCCGAAATGCTCCAACAGGATCTGAATATTGCCCTCGATCTACCCACCTTCGCTAACAAAATGGCAATCCTCGCCAAAACCTCTGGACTCGATGGCGCAGTTTGTTCCCCCCATGAAGCCGCTGCTTTGCGGGAAACCTGTGGCGCAGACTTTACCCTCGTTTGCCCCGGAGTCCGCCCAGACTGGTCACAAACAGGCGATCAACAACGGATTATGAACCCTGCTCAAGCCCTCCAACAGGGAGCGAATCACCTGGTGATCGGTCGTCCCATCACCCAAGCAACCGATCCCCAAGCTGCCTGGCAACGCATCCAGACAGAAATTGCCGCCTGCTAAAACAATGACCCCGCATTGGACGATACAATTGGGAAATACTACCTACTTCGTGCAAAATTTAAAACGTTATTGCTTCGTTCAGATAATATGGTCAGCTTATCAGCAGTACAAAGCTCCATTGAAGAGCGTTTCTCCGATGCCCAGGTCTTTGTCAAGGATCTTACGGGGGGAGGAGACCACCTAGAGGCGATCGTGATCTCGCCCGATTTCTCCGGCAAGACCCGTGTTAAACAACATCAAATGGTCTACGCGGCTCTGAAGGAAGAAATGGCAACGGAAGCGATCCATGCTTTAGCGCTCAGAACTTTTACGCCGGAAACCTGGCAGGCAGCGGGTCAGCCTTCCTAGGCGATCGCCCAACATTTTTTATCCATCCAGTTACTCATCTAGAAAAACCTATGTCCCTAGCACCTGAAACCCGCACCAAAATCGAAGAATTGCTCAAGAACAACAAAATTGTCGTCTTTATGAAAGGCAACAAGTTAATGCCCCAGTGTGGCTTCTCCAACAATGTGGTGCAAATCCTCAATAGTGTTGGTGTTGACTACACCACGGTGAATGTGCTTGACGATTACGAGATTCGTCAGGGCATCAAAGAATTCTCCGATTGGCCGACGATTCCCCAGGTTTATGTGAACGGCGAATTCATCGGTGGTTCCGACATCCTGATTCAGCTGT
>JBIKYI010000519.1:0-2888 GCA_044355355.1 Limnothrix sp.
ATTCGTTTTGCTGCGGGGAATGATTCCTTGGCTCCAACCTTGGGGCTTTACAAAGATGTCACGGCAAGATCAGTAACGGCAGAAAATTCAGGTTATAGCTCTTTAGCTCAATATAATACGACTGTTTTGAGCTATGGCGTAACACCCACGATTGGGGATCTTGTGTATAACGATAGCTATTTTGATCAGACGAAAAGCACTTTGAATTCAATTCAGAATGGGACAAAAATTGGGGATATTGCCTTACTTTCTGATGTGAGTGGTTTGGGTTTGGATTTTAATTTCTTTGGTTCCAAGATGGGAACCTATAGTTTTGCCTTTAGTTTTGATGCGGCGTTGTTACCCACTAGTCCTGGTATTTATCTGTTTGGGATGGAGTGTAATAACGATATTGTGGCTGGCTATTATGATGCGCCGGATACTACTGATGTGCCTACCCCTGCGGCGATTCTCCCGACTTTGTTTGGGTTGTTTGGGGTAGCTTCTCGCAAGAAAAAAGCGGCATCCTAAGTGGTTTATTTTGGGTCTAGTTGATAATTAGATGATTTGGCGATCGCCTGTTGATTGCATCCTGGACGTTCATCCTGCACAATGGCAACAGATTCTGGTCTGGAGCCGCATGAATGTTGAGAAATAATTGTAATCTGTTATTGGCGATCGCCACCGTGGGAATTGCTTATGTGGGTATTAATTGCCCAGCAATGGCACAGGCAGACCAACATGATTTCACCTGTCAAATTACTAGCAATCATTCCCAGCAACTCAGCCAACAGATTAACGAAATTATCCAGCGTCCAGAACAGCAAAAAGCACAATGGGGCATTGCTTTGCAGGATGTTGAAACTAATGCGATTATCTATCAAAATAACGCCCAGAAATTTTTTATTCCTGCTTCTAATGTCAAACTATTCACCACGGCAGCGGCATTAGTTGAACTGGGGAGTGAGTACCAATTTAAAACAGATATTTATGCAGTAGGTACAGCTCCAAATATAGAGACTTTGATTTTAGTTGGCAAAGGTGATCCCACTTTAAAATCCGAGCAATTAGATATCATTATCGAGGCACTTAAACAACAACAAATCACAGCAATTCAAGATGTTGTTTTGCTGGATAATTACTTCGCTGAATCGCCCATTAATCCGACTTGGGAATGGTCAGATTTAACGAGCTATTATGGGACTCCCGTTAATAGTTTTATCCTCGATGAAAATACATTTACAGTGCAATTATTGCCGACTATAGTAGGTCAAAAAACAAGTCTTACTAGTAACAATCCAATTGCCCTCAATCAATGGCAAATTGATAATCAATTACTCACCGCGCCCCAGGGGACAAGCTATGAAAGCGAATTAAGTCCAACCTATGGCACAAAGAATTTATTAATTACTGGCAAACTGGCAATCGACAACTCGGCAGATATTTGGGATTTATCTGTTCCCGACCCGGCAAATTATGCCCTAGATACGTTTTTAGTAAAATTAAGCAAGGCGAATATTACTGTTAATCAATCTCATATCGTTACAAGAAAAATTGATGATTTAGCATCAATCTTTGGCGAGATATCTTTACTGGCGGAAATCACTTCTCCTCCCCTTGAAGATATCATTAAAACGACAAATCAAGACAGTAATAATTTGTTTGCAGAAAGCCTACATCATACCCTTGGTCGCATCGATTCAGAAGTAACCAGCAACGCGGCGATCGCCAACATTTTGGCAGCATTAGGCATTGATCGCAGCAATTTTCAGCTAGAAGATGGTTCCGGTTTATCCCGCCACAACCTCGCGACCCCCATGGCTCTGGTGCAAACTCTAGATGTCATGGCAGACCACGCCGAAGGGGAAACCTATAAAAATTCCCTGGCGATCGCCGGGTCAACAGGCACATTACGCCGCCGCTTCCAGGACAGTCCCATTGCCGGACATCTCTTCGGTAAAACAGGAACAATGACCAACATCGCCACCCTCTCCGGTTATCTCGAACTCCCCGGCGATCGCACCCTTGCCCTCAGCATCCTCGTCAACCAATCCCCACAACCCGCCAGCATCACCCGCCAAGGTATCGACGATATCGTTACCGCCGCCTACCAATGGGGACAATGCACCAGCGCCCCTAATAACCAAACCATCCAGACAGCGCCATAAATCCCCGGTATGATCAACAGTGGTGTTCCCAAAAAAATCACGACTCATTACGACTTTTGTTATGACCCCCGAAGCAATTAATCAGGCTCTCAGAGACTTTTTTCCCACAGCAAAAATCAACCAAAGCGACGAGCAAACTTGGAAAGTCCATGAACTCGCCAAACGCTTTCATCTATTAGTAAGCCTCTCAGATGCAGGGCAATTATTCCGCATTTTCGTGCCGATCGCCTCCCAGGAAGAAGCCGATCCTTACCTGCCCCAATTGCTTGAATATAATTTCAACGAAAATAAATTAGTGCGCTATGCCCTCAGCCAAAATCGACTTTGGGGCGTTTTTAAATATCCTTTAGAAAGTTTAGAAATCAATCAACTCAATCAAGCTTTAGAAGAATTAATTAATCTCCATCAACAAAATTTAAATCCATTTTTCAACCAACTTGCCGATGCAAAAGTACGCGAAATTATTATTGCAGCAAAATCCCAAGGTCACACGATGACAATGACCATGCAAACCATTACTCGTTTCTATGAGGAAGGGATTATGGGAGGACTAGATCAAGATCCTCGGCAGCAAAAAAAGGCTCTTTTAGCATGGCAATATCAACTAGAAAGACTTTGGGATGAAATTGCTTAACGCCAATTTGCCAAGAATTATCCTTCTTTCGTTACTTTTCGGATTCCCTTACTTACTTGAATGTCAGAAAAACCTTTGGTTACGAGTAATACGGCATTTGAGCTAAA
>JBIKYI010000034.1:0-10808 GCA_044355355.1 Limnothrix sp.
ATCGCTATAATCCTTATAAGTAAGGAGTATTAAAGAAAAATCTATTCTCTCATTTTAGCTGTGTCATGCCACTACGATTTTGTTTTTTATTCGTCCCAGATGCTTTGTGGTTTTTCGATGGTTTCGGTGCTGTTCGAATCGGGTGGATAAAGCGAAGAATTTATGTCATAAACCCACCATTTTAGTTCTTAGGTATCAGAGATAAATGTTCCAGGCGACCCGCAATCGACTTGCCCTTTGGTACACGGCGATCACGGCGATTTTGCTCCTGTTGTTTGCGACGGGGGTTTATTTTTATGTGCGTTATACCCTGATCGAACGGATTGATGACACCCTGACCCATGTGGTGGAGGTGGTGGAGCGATCGCTGATTATTGAGCCAGATGAAGTGATGGGTTATCGCATTAATTTAGAGGCGAGTTTTCGACCCCAAACCCCTAGCATGGAGGACGATCGCATTGATCTGGAACTGTTTAGTCCGGCGGGGGAATTATTGTGGTCTACCTTTTCAGAACCGCTGGATTTGCCTGTGCAATTTAACCTGCGGGGAGAAACGGTACGGTTGGGGACAGATTATCTGTTGCGGCAGATCACCGATCGCCTAGAAGTCAATCATCGCTATGTGTTGGGCTATTTGCGGGTGAGTCATCCTTGGTTTGAGGTGACCCGTCCGATTCGTAAATTGGTGATCGATCTGAGTTTGGGCATTTCGATCATGATTACCTGTGGGGCGGTGATCGGTTGGCTGTTGTCGGGCATTGCCATTGAGCCTGTAAAGCAGTCCTATCAACAACTCCGGCAATTTACGGCGGATGCGTCCCACGAATTGCGCAATCCCATCGCCATGATTCAGACGAATGTGCAAATGGCGATCGCCTACCCTGATGCCGATGTGCGTCAACAAAATCTGAAGGTGATTGAACGGTTAACCCAAAGATTAGGGCGTTTAGTGAATGATTTATTATTTCTGGCGCGGGCGGATAGTGGCGTGTTGCAGGTGGATTTTCAGCCGTTGCCTCTGGATGCATTGTTACTCGAAGTGATCGAAGAACAAAGGGCAATAAGTAAGCAGGAAAATATTGATTTAAAACTAAATATTTTAGGGGAAGCGGAAACAGAGGAACCCTTTACAATTTTGGGCGATTGGGATCAAATGGCGCAGCTTTTTACGAATTTAATCGGTAATGCGATCGCCTATGCTTTCCCCCCAGAAATAAAAGAGAAAGAATATCAAATTACGGTCACCATTAGCACCCTAGAAAAATCCCAACGTAATGCTTTACCGGAAATTTTAGTGCAGGTTGCCGATAATGGTATTGGCATTCCCGCAGACATTTTACCGAATATTTTTAATCGTTTTTATCGCCTCGATCCCGCCCGTTCCCAACCCGGTGAAAGTAGCACTGGATCCGGTTTAGGCTTAGCCATTGCCAAGGCGATCGTCGAAAATCATAAGGGTTTAATCCATGTTCAAAGTGATACCAATGGCACTAATTTTCGTGTCACTTTTCCTGCCCTCATAGAACATTCATAAGTTATAAACTATAGTCGTTTCGGTTAAGTTTAAAAATTTCTGATCCCTCCGCCTTCGGCACCTTCCTTAGAAAGGGAGGCAATTAGTGTCTAAACTTATTCCTCATAGCTCAAAGTCTGTCTCAAAAATTTTTCTCGTGATTGGTTGCGCGACCTCTAAACCCTCTTCCCCTAAAACTTCCAGCGGTTGCCCGTCAACCTTAAGCCAGACCGCAGCATCCGGCGAAAAACTCGTGGCAGTATAAAGCACCTGGGCTAAACGACCGATCATGGATGCACCGCCCCCCCCAGAGGTAAATTCTGCCGATAGATCAATGACAATACCGTCGTCATTAACCTCTGCTTTGAGCAGTTTAGTATTTTCAGGAATAGTATTAATTAAGCCGTCTTTAGGGGGATTTTCTAACAGTTCCCCAAAGAGTTTAGTTAAGACCACTTCCGGCGCATCTTTTGTGGGCGTAGTTGCCTCAGGCACTAACACTAAATGTTCCGCTTCATCCCTGAGCCAATAGACTTTAGGTTCGATGGATTCAAGGAGATTTGTCTGGGGTGGCTTGGTCGTTTCAGTGGGTTGCACTGGAGGATTAATAGGCGGTGTTTGCGTCGAATCTTTACAGCCACTAAACAGGGCGATCGCCAAAAATAGCGCACAAGTCAAAGCCAAATTTTTACGCATCCAAAACATCTCTATTTCACCAAAATAAATACAAAAATCATCACAACTCCCCTGATATCTGATGTCTGACATCTGGTATCTGATACATTATCCTTCAACCTCCGGTTCTTTTTTCCTGAACATGGTTTCACTGAGGTGGGTGACCAAAATATATAAAATCGGCACGACAAATAAACTTAAAAATGTCGCGACAAACATCCCACCAAATACCGTTGTACCCAAAGATTGCCGACTTGCTGCCCCCGCACCAGTGGCGATCGCCAAAGGAAAGATCCCCGATAAGGTCGAAATTGCCGTCATTAAAATCGGGCGGAGACGTTCCCGTGAAGCCTCAATTGCCGCCTGAGTAATCGACAGTCCCTCACCCCGCAGGTGATTGGCAAATTCCACGATCAAAATCGCATTTTTACTCGCCAAACCGATTAACATCACCAAGCCCACCTGACAGTACACATCATTGGGAAAACCCCGGATCACTAGCGCTGTCAAGGCTCCACAAATTGCCAGGGGCACAGAGAGTAAAATAATGGCTGGGTCGAGGAGGTTCTCATATTGTGCCGCCAATACCAGAAAAACGAAGACCATACCCAAGCCAAAAATCACTGGCGCTTGACCACCCGACTGAATTTCCTCTAAGGCTGTCCCTGTCCATTCAAAGCCTAAACTACGCGGCAATAGTTGATTTGCCAGACGCTCCATCGCGGCGATCGCCTCCCCCGAACTCACCCCCGGCGCAGTGCCCCCATTAATTTCAATCGACCGGAGCAAATTGTAATGATTAATCGCCTGTGCCCCAGAATTCGGCGTAATCGTTAGTAATTGCCCCAGGGAAATCATCTGTCCCGCCTCCGAACGGGTATAAACCTGTCCAATATCGTCCGGATTATCCCGAAACTGACCATCCATCTGCACATAAACCCGATAGCTCTGTTGACCCAACTGAAAATCATTGGCATAGGCAGAACCAAACGCCGCCTGCAACGTCCCAAACGCCTTATCAATATTTACATTCTTCGCCTTCGCCATGGCGCGATTCATCTGGAGGTCATATTTCGGCGTATTGGCGGCATAGGTACTGAACACCGCCTGTAATGCCGGGTCTTGGTTCGCTGCCCCCAGTAAGGGATACATTGACTCCACAAGCTGTTGAATATCAGCCCTGCCAATGCGATCCTGAAGCTGGAATTGGAAACCACCAAAATTACTTAAACCCCGAATCGGTGGCGGATTAACCGGAAAGACTCGCGCTTCGGTAATGGGCATAAATTTGGGAAATAATTTACCGATAATTGCCCTTGCTGTCTGATCCGGGCGTTTACGTTCCTCCCAGGGTTTGAGGGGCGAAAAGACCACTGCTGAATTAGAGGCACTGCCCCCACCAAAACTAAAACCAACAATGGCAAAAGTTCCGTCCACTTCTGGCACAGAGAGTAATTCTTCTTCGACATGTTGCACGATGTCATTGGTAAATTGCAGCGAAACCCCCTGGGGCGCTTGCACAAGGGTGATGATATAGCCCTGATCTTCTTCGGGGACAAAGGCATTGGGGACGGTTTGATAGAGCCAAACGGTCACGCAAATTAACACCACGAATAATGCCACCACCACATATTTCAGGTGGGTCAGAAAAATCAGAGATTCTTGGTAGCGATCGCGCATCCAGTTTTGGAACAGATTAATCTGATTAAAGGCTTTGCCGATGAAGCTGGTGGGTTCTTGCTGTTTGACGAATAAAATCCCGGCGAGGGCAGGGGTTAGGGTCAAGGCGATAAAGGTGGAAATGGCGATGGAAAAGGCGATCGTGAGGGCAAATTGTCGGTAGAGTGCCCCCGTTGTCCCAGGGAAAAAGGCGACGGGAATAAAAACCGCCATCAGCACCAAGGAGGTCGCAATCACAGCCCCTGTGAGTTCATGCATTGCTTGGATGGATGCTTCTTTGGGGGACATGCCTTTTTCTTGGATCAATCGGGCAATGTCTTCAACCACCACGATCGCATCGTCCACCACAAGACCTGTTGCCAGGGTTAAGCCAAAGAGGGTCAGGCTATTAATGGAGAAATCGAAGAGTTGAATAAAAATAAATGTCCCAATGAGGGAGATCGGGATTGTAATGGTCGGCACAAGGGTGGTGCGCCAGTCCTGGAGAAAGATAAAAATGACTAAAATCACCAGGGCGATCGCCGTGATGAGCGTAAAGACCACCTCCCGCATCGAAGCCTCCACATAGGAAGTTGGGTTAAACGCAATGCGGTATTGCAAACCCGGTGGAAACTCCTCCTTCAGCACATCCATCTCCGCAATGACCCGATTCGCCACATCTAAGGCATTACTCCCCGGACGCTGGAAAATCCCCAATGCCACCGCCTCTTTGCCCCGATAACGGGCGATCGTGCCATACCGTTCCGCCCCCAACTCAACCCGCCCCACATCCCGGAGCTTAATCATCTCCCCCTGGCTATCGAGCTTCACCACAATATCCTCAAACTCCGCCACAGAACTCAGGCGACCCTGTTGAATCTCCAGATCAAACTGATACTGCTGCCCCGCAGGCGCAGGCTCTTGACCGATCTTGCCTGCCCCCACCAACAAATTTTGCTCCCGGATCGCTGCCACCACATCCTGGGGAATTAACCGCCTTGCCGCCAACCGATTCGGATCCAACCACACCCGCATCGCATATTTCCGTTCTCCAAAAATCTGTACACTTCCCACCCCATCCAACTTCCGCAGGGCATCGACTAAATAACTATCCGCATAATTACTAATAAAAGTGTCGCTATATTCCCCTTGCTCCGCATACAAACCCACACCCAGCACAATATTATTGCTACTCTTCTCCACCCTTACCCCGTCCCGCTGCACCTCATTCGGCAACTGGGAAGTCACCGTCGCAATCCGATTTTGCACATCCACTGCCGCCAAATCCTTATCGCGACTCGCATCAAAAGTCGCCACAATCGTACTTAGACCATCATTACTACTGGTCGAGGAAATATACTTCAGTCCCTCAATACCATTTAGCTCCTCCTCCAAAATATTCGTCACCGTCTGCTCTACCACCTCCGCACTTGCCCCCGTGTAGCGAGCAGAAATATTGATCTGCGTCGGGCTAATCTCTGGGAACTGATCGACAGGTAGAGAGGGGATTGTAATCAAGCCGACCAGCAAAATAATGACACCGCAGACCAGTGCAAAAATGGGCTTGTTGATGAAAAATTTAGAGAACATCAATGGAGAATGATGGAGGATATTTTTCTATCGTAGGAGTTTTTTACGTCTAGCAGTGTTCCCGGACAGCAAAACCCTAGGTAAATGATCTGACCTGGGTGGTGATGACTCTCTCTTGCTCCCCAACCCTGTTCAGGACAGTCCAGGCGATCGCCAAATCCCCATGCATCAAAATTTGAATCTTTTTTACGATTAATGATGTAAAAGAAACAGAATCAAAAAAGCCTTCTACTCTAAAAAAATAAGTAACGACGACATAACGAAACCTACCTGACAAGAGATTTTTGTCATGCTGACCATTCGTGCAAGCCGGGATATATATCTCAAACGAGAAATAAAGCCAGCTTTAGAACTTCCGTCTGCATACAAAAAATTTTCTCCCCAAGGGGCGGCATGGCACGTCGATCAATACACACTTGAAGCCGATGATCCTATCAAAATAGAACTCGCCTATGGTTCTGGCACTTGGTATTTACATCGGCTTCACTGGGATGGCTTCCCACATACTTCTACCAAAACCCCAGCAAATACTATGCCTAAAATCAGCGCAACCCAGGATACGTTTCTTAAACGGGAAATGAAACCCTCTGATCAACTCACCGATGCCTATAAAAAACTCTGTAAAAAGGGTACAGAATGGCAGGTTGATAGCTACACCGTCGAGGCGGATGATTACATCAAAATTGAATTAGCCTATGGTGCTGGAACCTGGTATGCCTACACTTACCATTGGGCGGGTTTCCCCGAATCAAAAGCCGCATTATTATCCACCCCAGCCCCTGCAACTGCCGCAGCCCCTAAAGCATCCGGTGGTGGCGGAGGTGGCGGTAATGTCGATGGCGTACCCCTACCAGGAATTGAACTGATCAAGAAATTTGAAGGCATTGAACTAAGTGCTTATCCCGATCCTTTAACTGGTGGTGACCCTTGGACAATTGGTTATGGTTCGACCTTTTATACCAATGGTAGCAAGGTGAAAAAGGGCGACAAGATCACTAAAGAACAAGCTGAAGCTGAACTCATCAACAATTGCAAAAAATCTTTTCTGCCTGCGTTACAAAAAATCCCTTCTTTCAATGAGATGGATAATTATCAAAAGGGGGCATTGCTTTCTTTTGCCTATAACTTAGGGACTGGTTTTTATGGCGCACGCAACTTTGAAACGATCACTCGTGTTCTGAAAAATAAAGAGTGGGGTTCGATGCGTAAGGCTTTGACGCTCTATGTGAATCCTGGTTCTAATGTGACGGAAGGTTTACGTAGACGACGCAATGCAGAAGCTGATGTTTGGTTTACTAATGTGAAAGAAGGTTAAAGCACAACGGGGAGTATAAAAGCGAATAAAATTAAGCGAATTAAAACAATTATTTGTTTGATGATTTGTTTTGTTATTCTGCGTGACTTCCCAATAATATTCTTTTTATCTAAAAGCCCTATCTTACTGAGTTTAGTAAAAATAGGGCTTTCTTGTGACTTTAACTAAGTCAACTTGGTTGATTTTTTACGAGCAATCAACGTGAATTTACACCAAATCAATAAATTAGAGTTGCAAATGTTAGGGGCTTAATATGTTAAATTCCTGCGAAATTTCTTTGGTTTGTAGCAGCAATTTGACGAGTTGGTATTAGATTGCCTTAGAAAAGGTTTTGTCTGCTTTGTGTTGGAGATAGATATCAAATACAGCGGCGATATTGCGAATGAGTAAGCGTCCGCTAGAGGTCACTTGAAAACCATCACTAGAACGATGAATTAGACCATCTTTTTCAAGGTCATTGAGGAAAAATAGTTCCCGTTGAAAATAATCGTTAAAATCAAGGTCAAAGCCCAGGTGATATTTGTTTTCTAGCTCTGGGGCAGACAGTCGAAATTGACACATCAATTCCATGATTAGCGTGCGTCGGATTAGGTCATCTTGGGTTAATTGAACACCTTTTTCAATGGGCAATTGTTTGAGATCAATTGCACCATAGAAATCTTTTAATCGTTTGTGGTTTTGGATATAGACATCTTGTAACATGCTGATGGAGGTCATACCAAAGCCTAATAAATCTGATTCTGGTTTGGTGGTGTAGCCTTGAAAATTGCGGTGTAGTTCGCCTGCTTCCTGGGCGATCGCCAACTCATCATCGGGTTTTGCAAAGTGATCCATGCCGATAAAGACATAGTTATTTTTAGTCAATTCGGCGATCGTCATTTGCAGAATTTGTAGTTTTTCTGCTGCGGAGGGTAATGCCGATTCTGGCATTCTTTTTTGTAGGGGTTTGAGCCAAGGCACATAGGCAAAACTGAAGACTGCAATCCGATCTGGATCCAATTCAATGGTTTTGTGAATGGTATTGGTAAAGGTTTCTAGGGTTTGATAGGGGAGACCATAAATGAGATCGACATTAACGCTGTCAAAGTCTGCTTCTCGAATCCAATGCATTACATTAAACAGTTGATCTTCGGGCTGAATTCGATTTACTGCTTCTTGGACTTGGGTATTAAAATCTTGGATACCAAAACTAATACGATTAAAGCCTAAATTACGTAGGGAAAAAATGTAGTCTCTTGTGACTTCACAGGGATTTATTTCGATTGAAATTTCGGCGTTTTCTTCAAAGTTAAAATGGTGATGAATGGTCGCCCAAAGTTGCTCTACCTGTTGTAAATTGAGGTAGTTGGGTGTGCCTCCTCCCCAATGTAATTGTTGCACTTGGCGATCGCCCCGGACGAGGGGAGCAACTTGTTCAATGTGTCGAATTAAATAGTCTAGATAGCTAGCAGCAGCGGGTTTATATTGGGTAATAATCGTATTACAGCCACAGAAATAACAGGGTTTTAAACAAAAGGGAATATGACAATAGAGTGACAAAGGGGTTTTCTTGTAATTCCCCATGGCGATCGCCCCCCGAAAGAGATCTTGATCAAAATCAGGCGTTAATTCGGTGGCAGGGGGATAACTGGTGTAGCGAGGAACAGCTTGATTATATTTTTGTAATAAGTCAGCATTAAATTTAACGTTGTGATTAGTGATAGACATTAGAATTACGAAGGTTAAGAAAAGTTTTTAGGTCAAAAAATCAAGCGAAAAAATAAATAAAAAAGCCCCTAGCTTCTCTAATTTAGAGAGATGTAATAGACAGATATCAAATCACAATCTACTGATCAAAAGCTAGGGGATTGTTTGTTGTAATCGAGGAAGAAATCAAGATCAAAACTAAGCTTATGGAGTTGCAATTAATGCCACTTGTCCGTGATGTTGATGACGGGATTCTGTGCTACCGGGGCGATCTTGACGGGTTAATAAATCAAAGGTATGTGCCCCAATTGCTGCTTTCACATCGGGTTCCAACTCCTGCATCACATCACGATTTAAAGCAAAGGCATAATTGGCTTCATCAACAATCCGTTGCACGGTAGATTCATCTAAATCTAGACTGTCTAATGCATCCCGGTAACGGGTCTTAAAATCACGGCGATCGCTCGGTGTTTGTAAACCTTCAAAATCATAAAATTTTGTGCCTTGATCAGCGGGTAAATCGAGGGCAGAACGAATAATATTCTTTAAACTTTGTCCCCCAGAAAGGTCACCCATATAGCGGGTATAGGCATGGGAGATGAGCAAAACAGGACGATGCTTTGCCAAGTCATTGAGGTGATCTACATAGATTTTTCCGGCATGTAAAACCTCGATTTGCTCCTGCCAATTGTCACCAAAATAGTAGGCAAGATCAGCTTCTAAATTTGCAGTTCGATTCAATTCTGGAAAATAGAGTTTTCCTAAAATTGTATGATCTTGATATTGTTCAAAGGCAGTTTCTAAAGCCTGGTAAACAAGATACAAATTTGCCAAGAGCTTTTTTAGTGGTTCCCGTTCGACAATTCCCTTAATAAAACATTTCATGTAGGCTGTGTTTTCTGCAAGGGTGTGGGCAGACTGAGTTCCAGAACGAAGTCTTTCAGATAAATTAGACATGATTTTACGATTTTTTAATATTATTGTTGCGATTTTTGAGAATTTTACTATTGTGCAATCTCAGAAATTTGCAGCAGTGAATTTGAAGAAGTGAAAGTTACTAACAAAAATCAATCTCGTGATCTTTTGTAATTTTGATTAATGAACTTCTGAACGAATTGCTTCTGCATCAATGGGTTTCGCGAAGAAAATCAACACCATATTCCAAATAATGCTGGTAATATAGGGCAATTTCTGGAAAAATTGAATTAATTTTGGTTGTTGATTTTGGGCAATTTCACTCAATTTTTGATTTGCCTCAGAGCAGGCTTCAAGGCGGGAGAAAAATTGAGGATGATCGGTGTCTAAGACTTCCGGAAATGCCCGTAATGAGGTTGCATTTGTATTACGAATTACATCACGATTGTATTGGTGGGCATCAAGACCAATCATTTCATAAAAATCGGAACGTTCTAGGGTTGTTAAACTGTGGGTGACAAAAACAGTTAAGAGGAAAAATCGTGACCAGAGACGAGCTTGCCAAGTTTTCCAGAGGGATTTTTGGGAACGTAATAGAGCTTTAAAAAAATCCCCATGGCGGTTTTCGTCTTGACACCAACTTTCAAAATATTTGAAGAGGGGATAGATGTTGTATTCTGGATTTTGTTCGAGGTGACGGAATACGAGAATATAGCGCCAATAGCCAATTTTTTCAGAGAGGTAAACGGAGTAAATCACCCATTCTGCTGGGAAGAAAGTATAGGTGCGTTTTTGGGTGAGATATTTGAGATCTAAACAGAGTCCAAAATCAGCCATAGCTTTATTAATAAATCCGGCATGACGAGCTTCATCCCTGGCTAATAAATGGAATGATTCGGCAAGAATGGGGTTACGCTCCCTCAGGCGACGGGAGAGTTCTTTAAAGAGTAAAAATCCGGAAAATTCGGAGGTACAGGAACGCTCTAAAAAGTCGATAAAAATGTTACGGGTGTCTTCATCAAGGTGTTCCCAAGATTGGTCGAATTCTGCGTCACGGACAAAATGATGACGATTATAGTCGGCGCGTAATTCTTCGAGAGCAGCTAAGATTTCTTCTTCTTGGGAGGAGAGTACAAAGCTGGCAATTTTGTCGAAATCGGTTGTATAAAAACGAGGGGTGAGAAGAGTCTCTCTAACGGGTTTTTTAATGCCTGGTCTAAGAACATCTGGGCTTAATGGGGGGCTGTTGAAACCATGATTGATAATGATAAATAGGTTGGATTTATTCAGTGTGTTGTTAAGTTCGTTATTTAAATGTATTTTTTAAATGCGCCAATTCAAGTATGAAGTGCAACAGGTTCTGATGATGACAGCAAGAATACTTCACTCGGAGTGCGATAGTCAAGCGATTTTCTTGGTCGATTATTAATTAAATCTACCACCTTATTCAACTCC
>JBIKYI010000479.1:0-3171 GCA_044355355.1 Limnothrix sp.
AGCATGCTGGCTTCTTCTATCAAGCTACTTATCCATTATCTCAAATTTCGGGATGTACCTATCCCTTTGAGAAACCTCTCTTAATTCACCAACGCCGAATTTTCCGGCGATCGCCTCACTCAATAATCCCTTGCCAGAACTGCCCGATTGATTTTCCTCTGGAAGATACGTAATCAAAGGAATCATTTCATTATCCATGGCAGTTCGTGGGGGAAGTGTGTATTGTCCCTAAAGGATAACGGGTTCAGATTCCAAAAGTAAACGCGAGGTTTTGACTGCACCACAAGAAAAAGGCGATCGCCCCAAAATTTTCTATTTTTCAGAATCTTCAGGATTGAAAAACGATTCCCAGTAGGTAGAGAGCGCCCTCATGTCACAATAGAAAAACCTTAACCTAGAGCAAAAAAAGACACAGTATCAACCTATGGATATCAAAGACGGTTTTGTTGGAGCAGTCGGCAATACTCCCCTCATTCGCCTTAATAGCTTTAGTGAAGAAACAGGCTGCGAAATTTTAGGGAAAGCAGAATTTTTAAACCCCGGCGGTTCCGTCAAAGATCGCGCAGCACTCTACATGATCCAGGACGCAGAGGAAAAAGGCTTACTCAAACCTGGCGGCACAGTAGTCGAAGGCACAGCAGGCAATACAGGCATCGGGCTAGTACATATCTGCAACGCCAAGGGCTATAAAAGCGTCATCGTCATCCCCGAAACCCAATCCCAAGAAAAAATCGATCTCCTCCGCACCCTCGGCGCAGAAGTGATCACCGTACCAGCGGTTCCCTACGCCGACCCCAATAACTATGTGAAATATTCCCAGCGACTCGCCGAAGAGACAGAAAATGCGATCTGGGCAAATCAATTCGACAACTTAGCAAATCGTCGCGCCCACTACGAAACCACAGGTCCCGAAATCTGGGCACAGACCGACGGCAAAATTGATGCTTGGACAGCAGCAACGGGAACAGGTGGAACCTATGCAGGCACAGCCATGTACCTCAAGGAACAAAATCCCAACCTCCAATGCATCGTGGCGGATCCCATGGGCAGCGTACTCTATAGCTACGTGAAATCAGGCAAACTCGAAAAAGAGGGCAACTCCATGACGGAGGGCATTGGACAGGGACGCATCACCGCCAATATGGAAGGTGTACCCATGGATGATGCCATTCGCATTGACGATGCCGAAGCGGTGCGGGTCGTCTATCAATTACTCAGAAAAGATGGTCTGTTCATGGGTGGCTCTGTGGGAATTAACGTGGGGGCGGCCTATGCGATCGCCAAACAGATGGGACCAGGACATACCATTGTGACGGTACTTTGTGATAGCGGCGCACGTTACCAATCCCGCCTCTTTAATCCAGAATGGCTCGCCAGCAAAGGATTATCAGCAGACTATTAAAAAGTGATCAAAACGCTATTCAAAACAGTCATTTTTTATTCCTACAGCATAAAAGTAACCCATTTAATTAATACCTAATTAATATTAAATCAATGATTAATATCGTAAATAAATATTTGAACAAATTGTTTAAATAAATTGCTTGAATAAGCGTTCAACACTAGCACCAAGGCTTGATATTAATCATTGATAGAATCACAATCAGATGCTGAAGTCTGATTGACCTTTGTAAGTCATGAACAATCCTTCAAAATTTCCCTTGAAATTTTCCACCTGTCTACTTCTACTCCTTTTACTCTTCGGCTGTATCGATCAATCAGGACAGAGGCAGACAAAGAAACTAATTCAGGATTTAATCACCAAAGAAGCTTGGGAAGAATGCATTAACAAAGCCCAAGTCGTGCCCGCAACAACAAAAACACCAGAATTTTATCAACAATCACTGGGTTTATGCGCATTAAAACTAGCAGAATTTCAAGCTAAAAACAATGACTTTTTAGCTGCATTTGCAACCCTAATAAAAATTCCTAATGGCACAAAAGAAGCCACTCAGAAAAATATCTATTTCGAGCAATGGTCTCAGCAAATAATTAGTAAAGCCCAGGAAAAAGCTAACCAGAAAAACTACAAAGAAGCCTTCAATTTAATCAAAATTATTCCCAAAAATCAGCTTAAAGTCATTGATGCCGAAGTTTTACAACTAACAAAAGCATGGCAAGAAAATATCATTCGCTATGCCCAATCAGTTTACGAGAAAAATGGTCTTGAAAAAGCACAGGGAATTTTAATTGATCTGACAGATGAGCAACAAAAAAATAAGATCCTAACTACCTGGAGAAATACAGATAAACAAAATGCCGCCAAATATGTACAAATTGCGAATGCCTTTGATGCTCAAAAATGGCAAGATATTATTAACCTTTACCAAGGATTAAGCACAGACTATTGGCGACAGAGGAGTGATTTTTTTGTTGACGTAGCCCAACAGAAACTCGCACAACCAAAAGCCGTAGATCAAACCGAAGTAAGTGATCTTTTTACCGCCTATAAATATCGATCCTCCCAAAATAGTAATCGTGCCCGTGTTGATGCTTACATTAACCCTAAACATGTTAGTTACAACGAAAATATCCAATACTACAGCGTTAAAGGTAGAAATAAACAAGAGTTAACCTATTCCATCATCTCTGCCAACATTTCTGAAGAACCAGGCATCCATGCCGCAGGATTAACTGAGACCGCGATTGGTGGCAAATGGCTGAAAGAATATCAAAAAACAAATCAGGGTGAATCTTGTACCCTCAAGGAGATAAAACTAGAATTAAATGTTGTAATTACTTTACCTAAATGGGTTGACTACAATGCTGCTGATCCTAGCTTGAAATCGGATTGGGATGTTTTTGCGCAGTCGGTAGAAGATCATGAACATGAGCATAAAAATATTGCTCGTAGAGTGGTGAATGACCTCGACAAAAAACTAGCGAGCATTCCTCCTCAGAAAGACTGTCCAACTCTTGATCGTGAGGTCAAAACTATTTGGGACAGAGCTTTAGCCGAGCATGATGAGCTACAAAAACAATATGATATTCGTGAGGGATTAATTCAAATTTAGAAGGGCAGAAGTGTTGAATATCAAGAAAACGATTTTAGATCGCCAATTCAAGTATGAAGTGCAACAGGTTCTGATGATGACAGCAAGAATACTTCACTCGGAGTGCGATAGTCAAGCGATTTTCTTGGTCGATTATTAATTAAATCTACCACCTTAT
>JBIKYI010000482.1:0-3169 GCA_044355355.1 Limnothrix sp.
CCCGCAGAGGCAGCAATCACCCCACAGCGCAACTGTTCCGGAGCCAGGTTTGCCATTTTGTTATAGGCTCCCCGCAGCTTAAAGGAAAAAACCGACTGTAAATCTTCCCGCTTTAACAACACATTATTGTTAAGTCGCGTCGAAAGATTGGGGGCTTTTTCGAGGGGGCTTTCTTTGGCTACGTCGTAAACACGAGCGTTCAGAATTTGGATGAGATAATCGCAATGCATAGGGGCGATCGCCAACGTCATTTCAAGGTAAAGGTAGAAGTTTTACTCTACCCCCATCCTGTCAGTCTGTGGAAGTGGCAAGGATTGCGAATTTAGCGAATGTAATAAAGCTTTGAAGAATATTAATTTAACGAAAAGGCGAATTTTTTCAGGGGCGATCGCCAAGAAGATCTCAATTCTTCAACGGGTTGAACCACTGGCTTCGGCTCCTCCGGTCGCGTGGCTGCTAGCACCAAACATTTATTTTCCACCACCATCATCCCTGCATTCATCTCCCGTCGCCATTGTTTACCTTGTTTCCAAGCCTGAAATTTACGCACAGTCCAGCGGGGATTACTTGGGTAGCCAGCAAAACCAGACCTCAGCGCCGCATGACTTTCCCTGGGAATTGTGGTTTCGATATAAATCTCATCAGCTAGTTCTACGACCCTTGCTACGGAACGATTGGCAAGCATGTGATTCCATCTCCCTATTCAAAACTATTCAAAAATGTATATAACCCAAACAGCGTCGAGCTTCACTGGGAGCGTCGTCGGCTAATGTCAGCCATGACGCAAAAGGCTCTCAGGTGAAGTGCAAATTAGTAATTGAGTAATGTATTTATTTACTTACTGATTTGCATATGTTGACCGTCAAAAAGGCATCTGTTCTCACAAGTAAGCCGATTAACGATCTAGATGAAAAAACGTTCATCCTGTATCTGCCATCAGTCTAAACTTTTTAATGTTTTTTTACAAATACTTGAACTTCGTAAGATTAATCAAGTCCTTAATCGCGCCATGTCCAGCGCCTTTTATTGGGGCTATTATTGCCCAATGTCTTATTTGACGGTTGCATTGGCGATCGCCATCGGGATTGATAGATATTGATGAATATGAATCAATATTGCGTAATATGACGAGGATATTATTGCGAAGCACAACTCTGCCCGTGAGATGCCAAAACCAGCCAAAATTCTCTTTCTAGACTTCATCAGGATAGACATGGCTAACATAGGGCAGGGCGATCGCCTGACCTTCCACCTGATCTGCATTGTCTGCCGTTACGGTTAAGCCTGCACCGCCCATTTTGGTGCGGATATAGCCGAGGGCAAAGTTCGTTTCTGGGTCAACACTGGTGATCCTGCCTGCCCTTTCGCCAGCAATTGTCAGTTGTGTGTCGGGTTCCACTGGCGCTGGGAAAGTAATGCCAAATAGTCTTTGTTTAACGCCTTTGTAGGTATTTAAACGGGCGATCGTTTCCTGCCCAATGTAACAACCTTTATCGAAGGAAATACAGTCCCAAAGTCCCGCTTCAAGGGGATTATAATCCTCTGTTAATTCTTTGTCGGGGGCTGGTCTACCTTGGTGAATACGCAATTTTTCCCAGGCGGTTTCTCCCATGGGGATCACGCCTAAATCGCTAATTTTTTGCCAAATTGCCACCGCAACATTGGCGGGAACATAGAGGGTATAGCCAGCAATTTTTAAGCTATTGCCAGTGGCACAAAGAATATTTGCATTAATATCTGCATTGATATTTTCATCATTTGCGTTAAAAGTCAGCCATTGATGTCCGCCAGCAGGAAAATCTTGTAATGGGGTGGGGGTGAGTTGACTGAGGATGCTTTTTGCTTGGGAACCGATGAGGGTTAGGATATTAAATTCGGAGGTAATATCCTTGATTGTGACTTTATCCATGGGGAATAAAAAGCGATCAAACCACTGCATTAAAAAGTCTTTTTTCGTGTGAGAAACCATAACCCAAAGTTCATTTTCTAGGACATGCACGGTAGCGAGATCGGTGGTGCGGGCAGTGGAATTGACGAGTACGGTGTCGCAACTTTGTCCGGTTTGGAGTTGTTGGATTTGGTTGGTGCTTTGGTTGTGGAGATAGCGTTTACGGTCGTCACCTGTGAATTGGAGTAAGCCCCAATGGCTTTGGTCGTAGATGGCGCAATGGGTGGCGATCGCCTGGGAGATTTGGTCATCCGTCCCGAAACTTAGAACATATTCGCCGTTGTCGTTCAGGGTTGCGCCCTGCTGTTGATGGTAGGTGAGTAATGGAGTCATAGTTAAGGTTTGGATTCGAGCGGAAAAAGGTCACAGCATTCCATTATGACAAGAAGAGAGGTTACACTGTCAGAAATTATTTTTCTATTGTTTATTCCTTGCGATCGCCACTATGGATTTCTTCCGTCAGCAAATTTTGCCGTTTATGATTTTGCTCGTGTTTTTACTTGCCCTGGGTATTGTGAGTGCGCGAATTTTCTTACCGATGGACATGATGGCACCAGCTCCCATTGGTTTCTTGGGCTAGGGTGATGTTACCAGAGGGGTTTAGTCTGGCACGGGGCAGCACAACGGATCGGGCTTTGCTCCTGAAATTACTCCACCGCAGTTATCGGGAATTTTACCCAGAAACGGGGTTTGCCCATCTCCAAGATACGTTACAGAGTTATTTCACTGAGGAGACTCCCCTCTGGTGGGTGCGTAATCGGGCTGGGGTTGTGAGTGGTTGCCTCTGGCTGGGGACGAGTATTGACCAAATTTCGGGCGATCGCCACAGCCATATTTTTCTCCTTTACGTCCTACCGGAGTACCGACGACAGGGTATTGGTTCCGCCCTCATGCAGGTGGCAGAGGACTATTCCCAACAACGGGGCGATCGGCAAATTACCCTCCAGGTTTTTCAGACAAACGAAACAGCCCAGCAATTTTACCGTTCCATAGAATATGCACCCCATTCAATTTTGATGCGAAAAACACTTTCCTCAAGCTGATCAAAGTTGATGACGCGGTGAGAGGGAGATGGGGTGACAAGGTGAGGGGCGATCGCCTAACGGATAGGATTGCTGACAAAGTTTGTAACCAAACATTTGGCAATTTCACCGCTTCTCCTTAGTCTCCCCTTCTTTTCTCTAGGGGATCACACCATCAATAACGGGACGAATATCCTGA
>JBIKYI010000483.1:0-3162 GCA_044355355.1 Limnothrix sp.
TTTAATTAATAATCGACCAAGAAAATCGCTTGACTATCGCACTCCGAGTGAAGTATTCTTGCTGTCATCATCAGAACCTGTTGCACTTCAGATTTGAATTGGCGTATCCAAGTTGGAGGCTATGATTTTTATCATTTACAAAAAGATATCTTATCTTTGGGAACAACGTCATTTGATTGTCAACTGTCTCTTAGATTAAGAGCAAAGACAATACATAGTAAACCACCTTCTAATTATGGCTTTTATGCAGTTCTAAAAATTTCCAGTTCAAGCAAACCACAAAAATCTGAATATGACATTGAAGAAAAAGATGGAAGATTATTTCCTCCTATTATTTAGCATAATTATTTAAAATAAAGACAATTGATGTAATTCAGGACTTTGTTCTTCAGAATTATTTTTATAACAAAAAGCTTGGGAGCGAATTGTTTGCAATTCTTCAATTATGCAAGATGCCCTTTCCACAGAATCTTTGATCGAATCCAGTCGAAGAATAGATTCCCCCAAAGCTTTTGCAAGCAACGGTGGAACAGCATTTCCGATTTGTCTCCATTGTTGTGTAAGAGTTCCATGAAAAACAAAATTTGCTGGAAATGATTGGATTGCAGCCGCTTCCCTTGCCGTGAGATAACGATTCTCTGTTGGGTGATAGTAAGTCGTTTTACTCGTATTAATTGTATTAGAGCATTCCTGTCGAGATAGACGGTTTAATTTAGCTTCTCTGAATCTAGATTCATGCATTGTCTGCCAATCAACATTAAACCAAAGACGTTCTGGCAAATACTTCTTTTCATCCTTTTCATAGCGTACGCTAGCCCCTTCTGGAATATATGTTAGCCGTTCCTTTTCTAGAGCATTACTGATCTGAGCAACCGCCAGATCATGATTAAAAATTTGCCCTTGATCTGTGTATAGTTGTTGAAATGCCCACTCAACAGTTTTTGGATTCGGTAAATTCTTATTATCGAAAATAGAATCCTTAAATTTCTGTTCAGGAAATAAGTTTATTACGCCAAATTTATTACATAAAAATATTGTTCTTCTGCGTTTTTCTGGGACACCATAATGATGTGCAGAAAGAACTTTAACGTCAACAGCATATCCTAACTCGGTAAGACTATTGATGATACTTTTTAATGTATTTTCATTCTGTCGCGACAATAAACCAGTGACATTTTCAACAATAATGTAATCTGGATTTAATGCCCTGACAATTCTTAAAAATTCTAAAAACAAAAAATTTCGCTGATCTTGACTATCATTTTGACCAATAGTTGAAAAACCCTGGCAAGGAGGTCCCCCACAAATCAAGTCAACTTTGACCCCGCCAATGATTGCTCTAATTTCTTCGATGGATATTTCCTTGATATTTCTGGCAATCGAAACTGCTTTTGGATGATTGGCTTGGAAGGTTTGTATCGCTGCTTTGTCATGGTCAATCCCCAATAGACATTGCCAACCTGCCATCTCTAATCCACAAGACATTCCTCCAGCACCAGCAAATAAGTCCACAAATGTTTTTGCCATAGCTCATGTAGCGTTTATTGATACCCTCAGAAAAATACTAGCACACAAATAGCTAATTAGCTAACTAAAATGTATGATATATTGTACTTGAATTATAAAAAGCCTCGATTTACTAGCACTAATGGCTCAAACTAAGCGGAAAACAGTTTATATCACACCACAACATCACAATGTATTAAGGCGAATTGCTTATGAGCAGCATTGTAACCTGTCAGATGTGCTTGATGTTGTGCTAGATCAAGTTGATTGGAACATGATTGCGATTAAAGCTAAGGAAAAGCCTTTACAGAGAGCTGCGGAAAAGAAAGAATCTTACAATATTGGACAGTAAAAAATACCAATCATATAAAATTTAGTACTTTAGGATGACTCTAAGTCAATACTAAAAGTTGAGTTGAAATACAGAAAAAAGACGGCGCAATAAAGCAATCCGTCTTTTAGAAATGTAATTTATATGAATATATCTTTTAGCGAATTTCTGGAGCGCGGAGAACTGCGACATCAAAATTGACAGCTTTTGCTGTCTGGTTGAGGCTTGGTACAGATAATCTGATCCGGGCAGTGAGGGTTTCTGTGGTTGATGCGTAAATTTGGGTGACAGCCTTGGGATATAAACCAATGCCAATAATCGGAATTAAGAGGCAGGCAATTACGAAGACTTCACGGGGTTCTGCATCGACAAGTTTTTCATGTTCCACAAGTTCTTTGTTCTCGGGACCATAGAGGATTTCCCGCAACATTGAAAGTAGATAAATGGGCGTTAGGATCACACCGACAGCGGCTAGGCAAACAACGATGACGCGGAAGGTGGGGCTGTAGGCATCGCTCGTGGCAAAACCGACAAAGACCATCAGTTCAGCGACAAAACCACTCATACCAGGTAGGGCAAGGGATGCAAAGGAGCAGGTTGTCCACATGGCGAACATCTTTTTCATCTTCTTACCGACACCGCCCATTTCGTCGAGCATCAGGGTATGGGTGCGGTCATAGGTTGCGCCGACCATAAAGAACAGGCTTGCACCAATTAGACCATGGGAGACCATTTGCAGCATTGCGCCGCTCATGCCGAGGTCGGTGAAGGATGCCATGCCGATTAGCACAAAACCCATGTGGGAAATAGAGGAGTAGGCGATTTTTCGTTTGAGGTTCCGTTGGGCAAAGGAGGTTAGGGCGGCATAGATGATATTGACTACGCCTAAAATCACCAAGACTGGTCCAAATACAGCATGGGCATCGGGTAACATACCGACGTTCATGCGTAGGAGAGCATAACCTCCCATTTTGAGGAGGATGCCTGCGAGTAACATGTGGGCGGGGGCGGTGGCTTCTCCGTGGGCATCAGGTAGCCAGGTGTGTAGGGGGAAGATGGGGAGTTTTACGCCGTAGGCGATGAGGAAGCCTGCGTAGAGGGCAAGCTGGAGGTTCATGCCAAATTCTTTGTTGGCGATCGCCGTCATATCAAAGGAAACGGTATCCCCATAGAACGCCATGGTGAGGGCGGCAATCAAGATAAACAGCGAACCACCCGCCGTGTAGAGAATAAACTTGGTCGCTGCGTAGAGACGTTTTTTACCGCCCCAGATGGAGAGAATGAGGTAAACCGGAACAAGTTCTAATTCCCAGGTGAAGAAGAAC
>JBIKYI010000485.1:0-3152 GCA_044355355.1 Limnothrix sp.
GATTGGTTTGGGGAGTTGGTTTGGGATTTTTCGGCAAAGTCCTATGCCTTGGCTCAACGGAGGGGTGGCAACGAATCCGGCGGCTGCTTTATTTGTACCGCGCCAAGCGCCTCTGATGCTGTCGCTGACGGTTAATCCTGAGAAGTTGGCATCGTTGGGGTTGGTACAAACGCCCTGGGGCAAACGCCGGGACACGTTAAAGGAATTGCAGCAGGTCAAAACGAGTTTGATGAGTGTCACTGGTTTGGATTACACGCAGCAAATTGAACCTTGGTTGGGTAGTGAAATTAGTCTGGCTGTGACAACCCTGGATGTGGATCGGGATCCGAGTAATGGGGTTACGCCGGGTTATTTGCTGGTAGTTGAAGCCCGTGATGAAGCGATGGCGAAGGAATTTTTGCAGTTAGCCTATACGGATCAGGCGATCGCCCCTGGGTCTGGTTTACGGTTTGAGAACTATAAAGGCGTAAATCTGGTGATTCCGGCGGCGGGTAGTGGGCAATTTTCTAGCGCGATCGTCAGTCATTATGTGTTGTTTGCCAATGAAGCGAAGGTGCTGCGGAGTGCGATCAATACGGTGCAAGTACCGGATCTGAATTTAAGCCATGATTCCCAGTATCTGGATGCGTTGCAAACGATTGACCGTGACCATATCGGTATTGCGATCGCCAATTTACCTGCCCTGAGTGCCTGGATTGCCAATGATCCCCGCCCAGAGGAAGCCACATTGGAACAGCGTTTGGCGATCGCAGTCGGATTGCACCCCGATGGACTAAGGGCAGAAACTGCCTTGATTGGGGATACCACACCGAGTCTTACCAAGCCTACTCTCAACGAACCTGTTAACGCCCTCCACTACATCCCGCCCCAAGCCATGCTCACAGCAGCGGGTAGTGACCTCAAACAATTATGGCTAGATGCCACCACGGGCTTAAATCCCCGTAGTCCCCTCTCACAAATTTTGCAGCAGGCGGTAGTTGCAGTGCAGGAACCCCTCGGCATCGATTTACCCACAGATATTTTTGACTGGATTTCTGGGGAATATGCCTTGGCGCTCGTCCCCGACACCGAGGGACAAACGGTTGATTGGCTCTTTGTTGCCCAACGGGATCCTGAAGTGAACATTGACCCGATTATTGAACATTTCGATGCCCTCGCCCAAGCCAAAGGTTTAAGCGTCGGTAGACTGCCCTTGGGCGATCGCCGAGTTACCGCCTGGACAGAAATCGACACCGCCAACCGCAATGACCTAGTGCAACTCAACGCCAACGTCAAAGGCGCACATCTGAGTGTTGCAGACTACGAACTCTTTGCCAGCTCCGTCAAAGTCCTGAGCCGCGCCGTCAAAGCCAATGAAGGCAAATCTCTACTTGATAGCAAAACCTTCAAAACCAGCCTACAGCAACTCCCCAGCACCAATGACGGTTACCTCTTCGCCGATTGGCAACAAGGTTCACAACTCTTTAAGACCCAAATTCCCATCCTGCGGGTCGTCGATTACGTCGCCAAGCCTTTCTTTAACCATCTCAAGTCCTTTACCCTGACGAGTTCCGGCAATAGTGAAAATATTCGTCGTTCTAGCCTTTTCTTTACCCTGTCCGCCGACCGTTTAGAACAATGATTCGACTGCCAGCAATGAAACATCTGCCCCAAAAAACAATCTAAGATGAAAATACGGAATAACATCCGCGAACGGTGGATAGATCCACTAAAGACACTGACGCTATCAATTACCCCAATCGCGTGCAACCTATAAATGCAATGATGCTGGCAACTGGACAAACCCTGAACGGACGCTACCAAATTACCCAAGAACTTGCCCAAGGTGGCTTCGGGGCGACTTTTTTAGCGGAAGATCGCTATTTGCCAGAACGTCCCCTGTGCGTGGTCAAACAACTGCGTCCCCAAACCTCTGACCCTTCTGCCCTAAAAACGGCAAGACGTTTATTTGAAACGGAAGCGCAAATTCTGCATGAACTGGGCAAACATGATCAAATTCCGATGCTGTTGGCTTATTTTGAGGAACAGCAGGAATTTTATTTGGTGGAGGAATATATCCGGGGTCAAAGTCTACGGGAAGAAATTCGCACCAAAGGCAAGTTAACGGCGGCGGAAGTGACGGCAATTCTCCGGGAAATCTTGGAGATTTTGGTGTTTGTCCATGGACATCAGGTGATTCACCGGGATCTGAATCCAAGTAACTTGATTCGTCGGGCTTTGGATCAACGGCTCTGTCTGATTGATTTTGGGGCAGTGAAGCGGGTCAGTACTCAGTTTGTCCAGTCGTCGGGTATGGCAACGGTGGCGATCGGCACTCAAGGTTATCTGCCGAGTGAGCAAGCCCAGGGTCGTCCGCAGTTTGGGAGTGATATTTATGCTGTTGGGATGATTGCGGTGGAGGCGCTGACGGGACAGTTTCCCCATTTGATCGCCACGGATCCCCGCACAGCAGAGTTACTCTGGCATGGGTTAGTGAATATTGATCCGGAGCTAATGGCATTGATCGATAAGATGATCCGCCATGATTTTCGGGAGCGATTTTTCTCGGCGCAGGCGGCGTTGGATGCTCTCAATGAATTGGGGCAACCCCAGTCTAAAACGTTAGTTTTACAACCACCTTCTCCTCAAGCTCAATCGCCGTCGGTGGTAGTTTCGTCTTTACCAACAAACGTTTTGGCAGCAAATGTTGCGTCCACGGATATGCCGGATGTACTGGCGGTGGGGAATGGGAAGGATCGCACGGCGATCGCCATTGCAGCGGGTTTAGGTTTGGCGGCATTGGTGAGCATTGTGGTCAGCCTTAATCTGGGGTTGCAATGGTTATCGAATCGGCAGGCGAGGTCAGAACAGTTTGCTCAGGCGCAACTTGCCCAGGAACTGAAGCAATATGACAATGCCTTGACGGGTTATCAGGAGGTTTTAAATCAAAATCAGCAACATGAAGGGGCATTGTTGGGCAAAGCCCAGGTGTTGCAACAATTAGAGCGCTATGACGAGGCCTTAGCAACCTATGATGAGCTACTGAAGTTAAATCCCAATGTTTGGGAAGCCTGGTGGGGACGAGGCAAAATTTTAAGCGATCGCAAAGACTACGATCAGGCATTAATTTCCTTAGATAAAGCGATCCAGGGCAATTCGCGCGATATCGAAAT
>JBIKYI010000486.1:0-3146 GCA_044355355.1 Limnothrix sp.
CGATCTTTCGACACCAGAATCGCATTCGATTTCACATGCTTACAAAGTTTCCAAGCAAAGAATAACTCCGCCAATTCTTCCGGGCTAGGTAACTTATTCGTGACACATTTCCAGTTTTTAGGCGCTTCAATTTGTTCGTCAGAATCCTGGACTAAAAAGCCCCCGGCGATCGCCTTAATCGTTTGAGTGGGGCCAGTAAGTAAATCCGGTAAAATTAACACCCGTAAATTCTTTTTCTTGGCGATTAATGCCCTTGCCTCCGGGGTACAATCCGGCGCAACCACACATTCCAGAAACACCTGACCCATCGCCTCCGCCGTCTCCGCATCGAGGGCTTTATTCAACGCGACAATGCCCCCAAATGCCGACACAGAATCCGCCGCAAAAGCTTTTTCATAGGCTTCCACCAAAGTTGAACCGAGGGCAACACCGCAGGGATTCGTATGTTTTAAAATTGCCACAGCCGGATCCCCATCGGAAAATTCCGCAATAATCCGGCGAGCCGCTTCGAGGTCAACCAAATTGTTGTAGCTGAGTTCCTTACCCTGGATTTTTTCTGCCGCCGCCCAACCACTGTCCTGGGTTCCTGTTTTGTACCAAGTGGCACTCTGGTGGGGATTTTCGCCGTAGCGCATGGTTTGCACCGCTTCGCCGCTAATGCCAAAACGCTTGGGTAGGTCAGCTTCAGGATTGACCGTGCTGGCAAAATAACTCGAAATAGCTTGGTCATAGGCACAGGTTAAGGCGAAAGTTTCCCCCGCCATCCGTTGCCGAAATTCGATGGTTGCGTTGCCGTCGTTGTTGCGTAGTTCCGTTAAATATTCGTCGTAATAGCTGGGGTTGGAAATCACCGTCAAACTACCGAAATTCTTTGCCGTCGCCCGTAGCATCGCGGGACCACCGATATCGATTTGTTCGATCGCCTCCGCCACCGTCACCCCTTCTTTGGCGATCGTTTGCTCGAAGGGATAGAGATTCACCGCGACCAAACTGAGGGGACGAATGTCATTGGCTTCGAGATCAGCGAGGTGTTCCGGGAAATCCTGACGGGCAAGGATCCCCCCATGAATTTTTGGATGGAGCGTTTTGACACGACCCCCAAGGATCTCCGGGGAACCCGTGTACTCACTCACCTTCATCACCGGCACGCCTGCCTCCTTGAGGGTTTTCGCCGTGCCGCCACTACTGATGATGTCAAACTCAAATTCTTCGACCAGTTGACGGGCAAATTCTACAATGCCGGTTTTGTCAGAGACGCTCAATAAAGCCAGACGACGTGCCATTTCTGCGATTCCTTTTCTCTAAATCAGCGCTTAATCATAATCGATTATGTGGCATCTCATCAAAGCCATGGCGGTTTTGGTTATGTTTCCCTCAAAATGGCGATCGGCTCCTCTGGGTTCATTGGGCGATCGCCTATGTTCTTACTCAATTCCTCTCAACCAATTCACCTGCCAAATATTTATGAATAATCTCTTGAGCAAAACTAGAAACCGATAGCCCAAGCTAGCTCCTGAATTTTATTTGTATCCTGTATCGAAATCTGGAATTCAATTTTTTGAGTCATGAGTTGATTTTGGGCGATCGCCTGAAACTTTTGAATCTCTTCCTTCATACTCGATACTTTCTAGTAATTCTCGCTCTTCCTGGTCTAATTTGAGAACTTTAGCGATTTCATCAAAAGTTATGTTATCAAAATCTAGATTATTCCTCGTGATGAA
Source organism: Limnothrix sp. (assembly GCA_044355355.1). GTDB lineage: Bacteria > Cyanobacteriota > Cyanobacteriia > Cyanobacteriales > MRBY01 > MRBY01. The sequence continues at coordinate 1,722 of JBIKYI010000486.1, forward strand.
TCCTCTAAATATTGTTTTCCTCTAATTCAAGAAACTGCTGCCATTAATCTTACTGCTGGGCGATCGCCACGTGTCGTAAATCACTCATGGGAACAGTAATTACTGCGACGGAATTCCCTAACATGTCAAAAAACTCCACACTATATCCTATTTCTAGAGCAGCCACCTCATGCCGTTCTACAACCGTACCAATATCACCAGCAGATAAGCCTTCTTCTGGTAAATCTTTGAGTAAAATCACATCTGAATACAATGGAAAATTCATTGGATACTTCCATCTTTAATCTATGCAGGAACTGTGGATATAGTTTTACCTTAAATTCTTGTAATTGAATTTTAACTGATCGCCTCCTCACCTCCCCGAATCAAGATCCGCCTAGAACCAAAGTCTACAGAAGCGATAGACTAAGCGATAAACTAAATTTGTATCATTTTCATTTCGTTCATCCCGGCGATCGCCCCCTATGAATCTCTTTCCAAAACCCCCTGTGATCCCTGATTGTGCCTGGCAACGACCCATCGGTTTAGGGTGGGAAAATCCTTACACCGTGCGTTATGCCAGCAATCTTGATGATGGGCCTTGGCATGGGATGCCCCTCGGTGGCTTTGGGGCGGGCTGTATCGGGCGATCGCCCAGGGGCGAATTTAACCTATGGCACTTGGATGCCGGGGAACATACCTTCAGAAATGCCGGAGCTTGCCAGTTCAGCGTCTACGAATACACCGAAGGCGGCACAGCCCAAGCCTATGCCATGGCGACGGAACCCCCCACAGATGGCAGCCTCGAAAGTTGGCAATGGTATCCCAGCGAAAAGGGAACCTATGCCGCCCTCTATCCCCGCAGTTGGTACAACTACAAAGATGTATTCAAGGTGGAATTAACTTGCGAGCAGTTTTCCCCGATCATTGCCCAGAATTACCAGGAAACCAGTTATCCCGTTGCCATCTTTGAATGGTCAGCCTATAACCCCACCGACGAGCCGATCACCGTCAGCATTATGATGACCTGGCAAAATATGGTGGGCTGGTTTACCAAGGCAACAAAAACGCCGGAAGTGGTGTTGCGGGACGATGGTTCCCCGGTTTATGAATACCAATCCCGCTGGGGTGATAGCACCGGGAATCTTAACCAATGGATTCAGGATCGCTATCGGGTGGGCTGTCTGCTCAATCGGGTGCGCCCCCATGATGAAATTAGCGAGGGAGAAGGGCAAATCTGTTTTGCGACGGTGACCAATCCCACCCTAGAGGTGTTCTATCACAACCGCTGGAATCCCGTTGGCGATGGACGGGATGTGTGGGATTATTTTGCGGGGAATGGTTCCCTGCCGGATGTGGAGGATGAAACGCCCGCTGCCCCTGGGGAACAAATTGCGGGGGCGATCGCCGTGCGCTTTACCGTGCGACCGGGTAAAACCAAGAAAA
>JBIKYI010000487.1:0-3145 GCA_044355355.1 Limnothrix sp.
TTGAATAAGGTGGTAGATTTAATTAATAATCGACCAAGAAAATCGCTTGACTATCGCACTCCGAGTGAAGTATTCTTGCTGTCATCATCAGAACCTGTTGCACTTCAGATTTGAATTGGCGAATCTTGTTTTTATTAATAGTTTTTATCGATAGATCATTCATTCTGTAAGCTTTAGATGGTAGCTTGTTGCGATTAGACGGGTAGAATTACTTGAATTTTATAATTAGCTAATAATGGGCTAGTTGTGAGGCGATCGCCCTAGGCTTTTTCTCGAACTTTTTTACGCCAAACGAGGGGAGAAGTGCCATGAATCCGACGAAATTGACTGGAAAAGTAACCGGGATCTGGGTAGCCTGAAAGCTCAGCGACTTTGCACACAGAGTCTGTTGTACTTTGTAATAATTGACGTGCCTGGCGCATACGCCGCTCAATAATCCACTGTTTAACACTACGTCCGGTTTCCTTTTGGATGAGATTCGTTAAATAGGCTGGCGCATAGCCCGCAGCTTTTGCCACATCTTCAAGTTTGAGGGGTTCCTGATAATGGGCTTCAATAAATTGGAAAACCGTCTCTAAATTCTCAAGGTTGTCACAGTGGGGAAAGCAAGTTTCCGGGTTTTCAAACTCAGAAATTGACTGATTCGTTGCGAAGGAATGATGACTATGACTAGAATCCCGATGAATATCCTGCTGAAATTGTCTTAAATCTTCTTGGCGTTGCAGGCGAGTGGCGATCGCCGCCAAAAATTGCTCCACCGTACAGGGCTTTGTTAAATAATCATCCGCGCCCAACTCCATTCCCTGACGCAGTTCCACCATCGTTACCTTCGCCGTGAGAAAAATAAAAGGAATACCTGCCGTTGCGGGCGATCGCCGTAAAGTAGACAACACCCCATAACCATCCAGATCCGGCATGAGAATATCACAGACAATCAAATCCGGCTGACAACTCCGCGCCAACTCAATACCCTCAGAGCCACCCTTCGCCCCACAAGCCCTAAATCCCTCAAACTCCAAACACCTCAAAAAAATATTGAGCGTTTGTACCTCATCTTCAATTACCAGGATGGTCTTCATCGGCATCAAACCCACAACGATACTTGTGACCCATAAACCACAGCATTGAACCGAACAAACCAGTACTCATCATTCCTGATCTAACAGATCAATAATTACCACATCGCCAAGTTAACAATCACATCACCAAGCCAACCGTAAACCATTAATATAGAATCTGCTACAACGAAATGTACAGTACGATACTAACGCCCTAAATTTTGATTGTGTATTCTGCTCAATAACTAGTGGGCTATGCCCAATTATACAAAAATTGAGATTGTTATTAGGTGTTTATTTGTTTCCTTCATTGAGCATCAAAATCACTGAATTAAGCCCATAAGATATCACTGTTTGGCTGTCCATTCAATTCTTTATTTAATTATTGATTAAACTACTTATTCAACTTATTTGACTATCTATTATGACCTTTCCTGCTGATCTAATCCAAAATCCACAAATTATGCGATCAGAACAGCCGGAACCCGCAGTTCAGGAACTTAAAAAACTGCGTCGTCAGCATCAATTAATTCTTAATGCTGTGGGTGAAGGAGTGTATGGTCTAGATTTAGAAGGAAACGTCACCTTCGTTAATCCCGCTGCTGCACAAATGATTGATTGGTCAGTAGAAGAATTAATTGGTAAATCAATGCATAAAGTGCTCCATCATTCTCATATTGATGGGAGTCATTATCCCCATAAAACCTGTCCGATCTATGCCGCCCTCAATGATGGTAGTACCCATCGCGTGATGACAGAAGTATTTTGGCGTAAGGATGGAAGCAACTTTCCCGTAGAATATATCAGTACCCCTCTGCGGGAAGATGATGGCGAAATTATTGGGGCAGTGGTGACCTTTCGGGACATCACCCAAAGGCGTTGGGCGGAGCAAATTCTGGAACGTACCAATGAAGAATTAGAGAGCAAAATTGAAAGACGTACCCATAAATTAAGGCAGGCAAATCAACAACTAAGGGAACTCAATGACATGCGATCGCGCTTCATTGCGATGGTCTGCCATGAATTCCGTAACCCGCTAAATAATATCACTTTATCTGTATCTTCTTTAAAGCGTTATGACGAGCATCTTTCGCCCATGGAAAAGGCAGATTATCTGCATAACATTGAGATGAATGTGGAGCGGATGACCCAGATTATTGATGATATTATTGTGATTGGCAAAATTGAAGCAAAGGTCTTAGAAATTAAACCAAATAAGATCAACATGGTTGATTTTTGTCGCAATTTATTACTGGAATATGAATTTTCTCGGCAAGCTTTTCCCATTGAATTTGTCTGCCGTAGTCGTCAAATTATCACCAATCTTGATGAGCGGTTATTGCGTTCGATTATTGGTAATCTTCTCGCGAATGCCCTACGCTATACCCCGGCACAGAAGGCAATTCAGCTCCAGTTAACGAAATGGCAAGATACTTTAATTATTAAGGTCAAAGATGAAGGTTTGGGGATTTTACCGCAGGATAAAAAACATCTATTTGAGCCATTTCATCGCGGTTGTAATGTCAGCAATATCCCTGGGACGGGTTTAGGACTAAGTATTGTTAAGCAGTTTGTTGAGTTGCTTGGGGGGGCTATCGCCGTGACCAGTCGGGTGAATCGTGGCACAACATTTACGGTGAAATTGCCCTTAAAACGATGAGCTTTATGGGGCAAAAATTTGTAGTGAAGGGGCACTGATCGCGAATTTCTGCCTCTTTCCCAAGAGTATAAATCCGAGTTTTTGGGCTTGTCGTAAAAACTGAACAAATCACTAAATAAATCAATCAGTATCGTTTTTATAGCTTTTTCCCTTGATCCCTAATGTTTTTCTTGTCAATAAGTACTTAGACTTAATTGCTTTTGCTGAAAGGATTTTCTGTGAAGATTATGTAAAGATCATTCGCCTTTAGCAAGATTTAATATTTTTCAATAGACGATCTAATTTTATAAAAGCTATAATGTCAGCACGTCCTGATAAATAACTATTCATTCTATAAATTGGCTACCAATAGCTATACATTAGTAAGAATTAAATCTAGAGCAATATCTGAAGTAATAGTTGGTTCAGTCTAAAACACAGACAAATC
>JBIKYI010000489.1:0-3126 GCA_044355355.1 Limnothrix sp.
TTAATAAACGAAACAAATTAAAGTAAACCCATTACAAAGAAGTGAGTCTCCTTAGCCCGACCCATACCATCGAGCTACAGAGATTAAATCTCTATTGCCATTTGTTCGCAACGACTTCAGCAAGGTCAACAACACGCTGGGAATAACCCCATTCGTTGTCATACCATGCCACAACCTTGATCATGTCGCCATCTAGAGCGAGGGTCAGGCTACCGTCAACCGTAGAAGAAACATCAGTACCACGGAAGTCACAGGAAACGAGAGGCTCTTCTGTGTAAGCAAGAATGCCCTTCATGTAAGTGTCAGCCGCTTCCTTCAGCACTTGGTTCACTTCTTCGGCGATCGTATTCTTGGCAACGTTAGCAACCAGGTCAACCACAGAAACGTTAGGAGTGGGTACACGCATCGCGATACCAGTAAGCTTACCCTTCATTTCAGGGATAACCAAAGCAACCGCTTGAGCCGCACCAGTGGAAGTGGGAACAATATTCTCCGCTGCTGCCCGGGCACGACGCATATCACGGTGGCTGTTGTCCAAAATACGTTGGTCGCCAGTGTAGCTGTGAACGGTTGTCATTGTACCTTTGACGATACCAAAACGCTCATGCAGTACTTTGACAATCGGGGCAAGACAGTTGGTGGTACAACTTGCGTTACTGAGAATGTCGAATTTGTCGTGGGAATATTGATCTGCGTTGACACCCACAACGTAAGTGCCTACGCCTGCGCCTTTACCGGGAGCAGTTAGGATTACTTTCTTCGCGCCTGCTGTGATGTGCTTAGATGCACCTTCGTCGGAGTTAAATACACCAGTAGATTCGATTACGAGATCGACGCCCCAATCTTTCCAAGGTAGGTTCAGGGGGTTTCTGTCGGAACAGCACTTGATGACATTACCGTTAACTGTCAGGGAGTTTGCATCATAGGAAATATCTCCCGTGAACTTACCCAACATCGTATCGTAACGAAGCATGTGAGCGTTACTCTTGGTATCGGTCGTGGCGTTGATCCCAACGATTTGTAGTTGGCTGTCTGTACGACCTGCCCAGCATCTCAAAAAGTTGCGTCCGATACGTCCGAATCCGTTGATCGCTACTCTAATCACCGCGTCTTACCCTCTGCTTTAGACTAAATTGCAATAAAAATTTTCATTTGATGACCCCAATCATATCAAAGACTGCACAATTCGATCCCCGAATTTGCGAAAAGCATGATGGGTGTCGGGGAAAAACATGGGGTTAGTTTATCTGTTCTGGGGGACAGTGTTGGACTTGATATTGCGGAATTGGCTGGAAAGGGGCGATCGCCTAAACCTGGAGAATAAACCTGAGTAAAAGTCCACTAATGCTGCATACTTAATTGAGTTCTTGAGAAGTCGAAAGGACTTTGTTGGCAAAGGTTTGTGTGTGAGGAGAAAATCTTTGAAAGCTGTAGATTTAAGCGGAAAACCATTTCACTTTATTGGGATCGGCGGTATTGGGATGTCGGCTCTTGCCTATATTCTTGCCCGTAAGGATTTGCCCGTGTCTGGCTCTGATCGCCGTGCCAGTCACATCACGGATCGCCTTGCTAAAGTAGGTGCAAATATCTTCAGTCAACAAGTCAAAGAAAACTTGAATCTTGCTGGTGCGCAGGATTCCCAAGTGGAGAGTTTGCCCCAGGTGGTTTGTTCTACGGCAATTGGGGTAGAAAACCCGGAATTTCAGGCGGCACAATCCCTGGGCTGTGAAATTTTCCACCGCTCGGATGTGCTATCGGCTTTGGTGAATGAGTATGAGAGTATCGCTGTGGGGGGAACCCATGGCAAAACGACGACAAGTAGTTTGATTGGCTATGTGCTGTTGGAGGCGGATCTTGATCCCACGATTATTGTCGGTGGAGAGGTGGATGCCTGGGATGGGAATGCCCGTTTGGGACGGGGGCGTTATCTGGTGGCGGAGGCGGATGAGTCGGATGGCACTCTGGTGAAGCTGAATTCTAAGATTGGTGTGATCACGAATATTGAATTAGACCATCCGGATCATTACGAGTCGATTGAGGATGTGGTGGCGACTTTCCGCACTTTTGCTGGGCAATGTCAGGTGTTGGTGGCTTGTCTGGATTGTCCGACGATTGCGGCGGGATCGCTTGGGGTGACAATTGGTTACGCTCTGGACAATGTTGGGCAGGCGGATTATTGGGCAACGGAGATTGTCTATGGGGCGACTTCGACTAGGGCAACGATTTGGGAACGGGGCGATCGCCTAGGGGAGATTAATTTGTCCCTGCTGGGTAAACATAATTTGAATAACGCCTTGGCGGCGATCGCCGTTGCTCGGTATTGCGGGGTGGAGTTCGAGGCGATCGCCTCAGCTTTAGCTACATTTGGGGGCGCAAAACGACGCTTTGAGGTGAAGGGGCAACATCAGGGAGTCACCTTTATCGATGATTATGCCCACCATCCCAGCGAGATTACAGCCACCCTCTCCGCCGCAAGACTCAGAGCTGGCAAGGATCAGCGGGTTATCGCTATTTTTCAGCCCCATCGTTACAGCCGCACCGCAACCCTCTTGGACGACTTTGCCAAAGCCTTTACCGATGCCGATTTAACAGTAATTACGGATATTTATGGCGCAGGAGAGAAAAATATAGATAACCTTACAGGTGAAACTCTCCAACAGGCGATCGCCCAACATCAAGGCAACGTACATTACCAACAGGATTTACAAAGCCTACCGGCATGGTTAACCCCACAACTCCAAACTGGAGATTTAGTGCTGTTTCTCGGCGCGGGGAACCTAAATCAAGTGATTGCTAATTTTCTTGGATGAGAATTTCCCTGAATGATTTGTTTCGTTGATGGATTAGTCATATATCCGTTGACGAAATCGAAACCTTCGGATTAAGGTGCGTGCATCGCAAGTTTTCACCTAGCAATAAGTCTGTAGTAAAAAGAATGGTCTGCCCTCCCCCCTCCCGTACCATAACATCTCCCCAGCTCATGATTGTGCCCGACCACTCTTCGCTAGTGACACCACAAGTTTCCCTGGCGAAACACACCTCGTTTCGGGTGGGTGGGAAAGCAGAATTTTATGCCGCACCGATGAATTGGGAACAAACCCAAGCCTGCTTTGAATGGTATGCCCG
>JBIKYI010000494.1:0-3092 GCA_044355355.1 Limnothrix sp.
TTTTGCTATGACGAATCTCTTCGATCGCCGCCGCATAATCAGGCGCATTAAAGACCGCAGAACCAGCCACAATCGCATTTGCACCCGCATCAATCACCTGCCAAGCATTATTACCCTTGATGCCGCCGTCAACCTCAATCCAAGGATCAAGACCACGCTCATCACACATCGCACGGAGTTTCTCAATCTTAGAAACCATGGAAGGAATAAAGCTCTGACCACCAAAACCAGGGTTCACACTCATGATCAAGATGAGATCACATACATCAAGCACATGCTCAATGATGTCGAGGGGAGTCGAAGGATTTAACACAACCCCAGACTTCTTGCCCAACTCGCGGATTTGGCAGAGGGTGCGGTGGAGGTGAGGGGAAGCATTGTGCTCGGCGTGGACAGAAATAATATCAGCACCAGCTTTTGCGAAATTGGCAACATACTTCTCAGGCTCAACGATCATCAAGTGAACATCGAGGGGCTTTTGAGTGTAAGGACGGATGGCTTCCACAATTAAGGGACCAATGGTGATGTTAGGAACGAAACGACCATCCATGACATCAACGTGGATCCAATCAGCGCCGGCTTCATCAACGGCTTTAATTTCTTCACCAAGGCGACTAAAGTCTGCCGAGAGGATGGACGGGGAAATAACAACTTTCTTGTCAGTCATGGTATGTCGGTTCCTAGTAAATCTGAGGAGTTCTGAATTTGTAACAATATTAACAAAAGTTTGTATCAATGTTTTTACACCCCTTGACTTTCCTGGGGATCTTTTGGCAAAAAATTAGGAAATACTGACTTTGGGCGATCGCCTACCGTTGAGGCGGACGTAAATGGTGATCAGAGCGACGGGGCAACAGCAAACGATTCAAAGCCCGTAATTGCTCCGGCGTACCCATACAGATCAACGCATCGCCGATCAACAACATCGTATCCCCCGTTGGTCCCGGAATTAACGTGCCATCCTGACGACGGATCGCCAACACCAATGCCCCCGATTGTACCCGTAGCCTTGCCTCACTGAGGGTTTGACCGAGATAATCCCCGATTTCACTGTCCAACCGAATTTCTTCTAAATAATAGGAACGCTCACTCCCCGTTAAAATACCATCGACAAAATCCATTACCTGGGGACGAAGTGCCGCCGCCGCCAATCTACGTCCCCCGGTGATGTAAGGTGAAACCACTGAATCAGCCCCTGCCCGTTGTAATTTTTGAACCGCTTCCTCGGTGCTGGCACGGGCTAGGGCACGAATTTTCGGGTGGAGTGTTTTGGCGGAGAGGACAGTATATAAATTTTCTGCGTCGGAACTGAGGGCTGCCACGAGACAAACCGATCGCTCGATCTTGGCTTCTAGGAGGGATTGATCGAGGGTGGCATCCCCTTCGATGCAGGTGTAACCCATTTTGCGGGCTTCCTCGATCTTCTCGACTTGGGAATCGACCACCACAAAGGGGATATTCTCTGCGGCAAATTCCTTGGCGACTTGTCTGCCAGTGCGTCCAAAGCCACAAACGATGTAATGGTCTTGGAGGCGATCAATGATTTGCTGTTGTTCTTTCAATTTTCTGTACTCGCGGACATAGCCGCCGATCATGGCTTCGGTGAAGCGGTTGACGATATACCCAATGTTAATCACTCCGAGGACGACTAGGGCAATGGTGATAAAACGTAGGCGATCGCTATCGAGTTTGCGAACTTCGGAGAAACCGACCGTTGAGATGGTGATAAAGGTCATGTAAGCCGCATCGGAGACCGACCATTTTTCTACCAAAACATACCAAGCTGTCCCGCAAAAACAGAGACCCACAAGGCTACAGGAGCCGAGAAAAAGCTGATTTCGCAGTCGTTGATATCGTTGTTCAACGCTATACATTTCGTCTTATCCTCAAGTAACCATGACGTTTGGGAGTTGCTTTGGCTCTCATTCCGCGAAAATTTGAATTAAACTCAATAGAACATAAATTTGTGTTGATTTTTTTGTTGGTTTGACATGACCCGGCAGATGGATTCTTTTAGGAAGGCTCTCAGGATTTGGTCGCTTGGTGCATACAAAATTAAACAAATTAAATGAACAAATTAAAATTGAAAAAATATTTCCTGGGTTCCTAGTAAATCAAGAGGAGTAACTCGTGAGTCCACAAACGCTACTTGACCATTCCCCCAAGCAAACTTTTAGTCGAGATGATTTTAATCAGTACGTCATGAACACCTATGGGCGCTTTCCTGTGGCGATCGCCCGGGGGGAGGGATGTCGTCTGTGGGATACAGAGGGAACAAGTTATTTAGACTTTGTGGCGGGAATTGCCACCTGTACTCTGGGTCACGCCCACCCGGCACTCATTGATGCGGTGAGCGAGCAAATCAAAAAATTACACCATGTTTCCAATCTGTACTATGTGCCGGAGCAAGGGGAATTAGCGAAATGGATTGTAGAACATTCCTGTGCAGATAAGGTCTTTTTCTGTAATTCTGGCGCGGAAGCTAACGAAGCCGCCATTAAGTTAGTTCGTAAATATGCCCACACGGTAGTTGAATTTTTAGAGCAACCCGTGATTCTTTCGGCGAAATCGAGTTTCCATGGTCGTACCCTCGCCACGATTACGGCAACGGGTCAACCCAAGTATCAGAAGCATTTTCACCCGCTACCCGATGGTTTTGCCTATGTGCCCTATAACGATATCCGGGCAATGCGTGAAGCGATCGCCGACATTGATGAAGGGAACCGGCGCGTGGCTGCCGTGATGCTCGAAGCCCTCCAAGGGGAAGGTGGTGTGCGTCCCGGCGATGTGGCATATTTCCAAGCTGTGCGCCAAATTTGTGACGAGAATAATATTCTGCTGGTGCTCGATGAAGTGCAAGTCGGCGTAGGTCGCACCGGGAAATACTGGGGCTATGAAAACCTCGGCATCGAACCAGACATCTTCACCAGTGCCAAGGGTCTCGCGGGTGGTATCCCCATCGGCGCAATGATGTGTAAGGACTCCTGTGCCGTCTTTAACCCCGGTGAACATGCCAGTACTTTTGGCGGCAATCCCTTCTCCTGTGCGGCTGGTCTCGCTGTGGTCAAAACCCTCGAATCTGAAAACCTCCT
>JBIKYI010000254.1:0-5051 GCA_044355355.1 Limnothrix sp.
GGCGCGGAATCTCGGTGTGGAGCAGGCGCAGGGGGACATTATTATTTTTATCGATAGTGATTTGGTGGTGACGGAAACCTTCCTGGCGGCTCATCTGGAGGGCTTACGGCAGGGTAAACGCAAACTGAAGAGCGATCGCCTCTTTACCTATGGCAGAGTCATTAATACCGCCAATTTTGATGCCCCTACCACCGAACCGTTCAAAGTAACCGACTATTCTGCCGCCTATTTTGCGACAGGCAATGTGGCGATCGCCCGAAAATGGCTCCTCGAAGCCGGACTGTTTGACACAGGCTTTCAACTCTATGGCTGGGAAGACCTCGAATTAGGCGTGCGCCTCAAAAAACTGAACCTCACCCTGATTAAATGTCCCGATGCCGTCGGTTACCATTGGCATCCCCCCTTCAGCCTCGAACAAATCCCCAAACTCATCGACCAAGAGATCCAAAGAGGCAAAATGGGCGTAGTTTTCTACAAAAAACACCCCACCTGGGAAGTCAAAATGATGATCCAAATGACTTGGCTCCATCGCGCCCTCTGGGGCATCCTCTCCCTTGGGGGCTGGCTCAACGAAAAACGCCTCCAACCCCTACTCAAATGGTTGATCAAACGCGGCAAATCCCAACTCGCCCTAGAAATCGCCCGCATCTTTTTAAACTGGTACAACGTCCAAGGGGTTTATGCCGCCTACCGTGAAAAATAACCCATCAAAGCCAGTCACAAGGGCAATCTAAGCCAACTTGTACTTGACAGACACCTGATGATTGAGCTATGAATTAGCAACCTTAATCGTAGTTTGCCCACACAAGCCGTCACTAAACCCACTTTTTAGGCTTTTTCGCCGTTGGAAAACCCGCAAAAAGCGCTACGGGAGTTCCTCAAAACGATCTCAATTTTGATGTCATCTCGACTTGCACTGGCAATATCTGTTTCAATATCACTGCCATTTTTTTCTCTATGCCCTATCAACCCCTAGCTAATAGTCAATTCTGATTGTGATTTCCTCTACTTCAAACTCCTTTTCTCCTCAATATCTTGACTCCTCTGCACTGGAGCCTGAGCTTGAGTTGCAGGAAGCCAAGGATACGCTGAAAACCATTGCAGTAAGGGCGGAGCAAGTGGAAATTGCTGACTTGAAATTACAAATCACGAAACTCCAACGGGAACAAACGCGGATTCAGGAATTGTTGAGTTCTTTAGGTTTTGCGCTGCGTAGTTTTAATAATGTCAATCAGTTTTTAGAGTTAACGCCTTTGATGGCGGCAAGGGTGGCGGATGCGGAAGGGGGAGCGTTATTGCTCTTTCATCCGGATGGTCAGGTGCGTTTGGCAAAAATCTATTGTAGTGACAGTCAGTATGTGCAGGTGATTCGTCGTACTTTTGAGCAGGCTCCGTTGTTAAATAATTTTGTCAATCATCTTGAGCATCGTCCGACTTCGCTGGCAGAGATTGATGTCAATGCCATTGAGGATTTTATTCAGCAGGAGTTGGCGGGGATTGCGGTGGTACATGGTACGCCGATCTTGGTCAAGAATGATGAACGGGGTCGGTTGTATGTGTTTAGTCAGGATCTGGATTATGCTTGGGATATTACGCGGCGTAAGTTAGTGCAGTTGGTGGCGGATCAAACGGCGGTGGCGATCGCCAACCATGATCTGACGCAAAAACTACGCAGTAAGGAAAAACAAGACCGTGAATTAGAAATTGCCTCGGAAATTCAATCTCACCTCCAGCCGAGTGAATGTCCCCAAATTAAGGGCTTGGCGATCGCCGCCGAATGTCGCAATGCCTACCGGGTGGGGGGCGATTACTACGACTTTATTCCGACTAATTACGATCGCATCCGACGGCAGGATGACCCCAAAGTGGTGCAATGTGTCCCCTGGAGTATCGTCATTGGCGATGTGATGGGCAAGGGCGTGCCTGCGGGTTTGATTATGACCATGACCCGTGGCATGTTGCGGGCAGAGATTCTCAACCGCCATTCCCCCGCGAAAATCCTGACCCATCTCAATCGGGTGATGTACCCTGACCTTGACAATTCCCACCGTTTTGTCACGCTATTTTATTCTGAGTACGATCCCGTCACTCGTAAATTATCCTTTAGTAATGCGGCGCATCATCCACCCCTCCTCTGGCGTATCCAGACCCAGACCATCGAAAAGCTGGACACCGAGGGAATGCTGATCGGTCTTGATATGGATTCAGAATATCAAGAGTCACAGGTTATCCTAGAGGTCGGTGATATCGTTTTGTTCTATACCGATGGACTCACCGATGCGGTCAATGCCCATGGCGATCGCTTCGATGAAGAGAACCTCCACAGCATATTCCAGGAAGCCTGCCAGACCTGCGACCATCCCGATCAAATCCTACGGGCACTATTTACCAAAGTCGATCAATTTACCTACCCCAAAACTCACCGAGGAGATGATATGACTTTAGTGGTGGTACAGGTACAATCGGATGCAGTCTACCCAAATAATTGTCGATAATTTTTCCTAAACCCTTCATTCACGTTCCCCAAGATTACGGTTAACTATGGCTCCACTTCCTTTGTATTCCATTCAAGATGCTCAACAAGCTGGGCTGTTACAGTCGTTGCCCCACAGTCCCCTAGTGCTCCAAGAGATTGGCTATGTCAGGGATCCGAACGTACTCGGACAGATCCAAGATGGCTGGGCAAACTTTGTCGAAAGCGGTCAAATCTACGCAATGATCGGTGGCTTTGTGTTGGGCTATATGTTTAGTGGTCTCCGTCGGGGCTAAGGGGTTCTGCTGATTTGAATATTACGGTATGCTGAGGGAATGACTTGCTTTTTTTAGAAAGGCAATTACTTCCCTTTTTGTTTGCTTTGCGGATCACTTTCGGATTATTCTCTGTGTCTACATCTTTACGCTATCGGCAAAGATTCTCGCTAAAAGTCCCTAGGATCAACAGGGATGTTTGGGCTGTGGCTCACCGTCAATGGGGGGCAATTAGTCGTTCTGTGGATTGGTCTCGTCTGGCGAAAGTTGTCGGCATTGTAGCAGCCGTGACTGGTTTGTGGTTGTGGCGTTGGGAATTGGTGACGGCAACGACCCTGGGCATCGGGGTGATGGGGGGGATTTATCTCGCCTATGATCTGCCCTGGTCTCAATATTTAGAAGAATTTTATCGTTTGTGGCAGGGTCAATATCAGCGGTTAGGGGTTTCTGTGCTGTCTGGTGCACTGGCAATGGTGGGGAGTTATGGGGCGATCGCCCTGTGGCAATCCATGGATAATCATGTGCTTGCTGCTGCCGTGGGGATTCAGACGGTGATCCTTGGGGCAATTTTGCTGATCTCGATCCGTCAAGCCTGGGGTGGCACTGCCCAAAATCAACAATTTGAAACGGCTCTGGATAATCTGGGACATGATAGCCTGGTGAAACGCCTTGCCGCGATTCGTTATCTGCGCCAATCGTTAAAAAATCACAGCCTAAAGCCTAAGCAAAAAAAAGTCTTGTCTACATTTCTACGTTTGGCTTGGCAACAGGAAACGGATTTGGTGCTGCGGGAAGCGTTACTGAGTACCCTCAGTCTTTACGAAAAAGCTCAACATCAGGCATCTTCCTCCGTCCCTCTGGTGGATTTACGGTCGGTTGCCTTTCGCCGTGGTCAGGCTTAGGTCTGCCATCCCAGTTTCTTCTCTACTAATACATGTCTAAACCTTTTGATCTGCTGATTTTGAGCAATGGTCCTGGTGAAATTTCCACCTGGGTACGTCCGGTAATTGCTGCTGTGCGGGAACAGTTTGGTAGTTTACCGAGGATCTCTGTGGTGTTATCTCCCTGTAGCCACAGTACGGGTCAGGAGGCGGCGATCGCCCGGAATTATGTCGGGGTGGATCGGGTGCAAGGGGCTGAACATTTTTTCCCCTTTTTACTGTGGGGCAAAACCGCAGAAAATTGGTCTTGGTTTGACCAGGGGGTGGTGTTATTTCTCGGTGGCGATCAAATTTTCCCTCTAGTGATTGGCAAACGACTGGGCTTCAAAACTTTGATTTATGCGGAATGGGCAGCCCGTTGGTGGCGCTTTATCGATGGTTTTTGTGCCATGAATGCTAATGTGCTTGCGAAGGTTCCTCCCCGCTACCAACATAAATTTGCCATTGTCGGCGATCTGATGGTGGATGTGCCGCCAGAATCAGGGGCACAGCCTGATGATCCCAGTACAATTGTTGGTTTACTTCCAGGTTCTAAAGCGATGAAGCTTGCCCAAGGGGTTCCTTTTTTTCTGGCGATCGCCGAACAATTAGCCCAAACGCGACCCGACCTCCGCTTTATTCTGCCCGTTGCGCCCACCCTGAGCCTGCAAACCCTGAGTAAATTTGCCAATCTGGAGCATAATCCCGTTATTCAGATCATCCAGGGACAAACCGCCCAACTCGTCAGGGATCACCAGGAACCAACCCAGGCTTACCTAGAGACACCGACGGGGCTGAAGGTGGCACTGATTACTGAATTTCCTGCCCACACTTACCTAAGGCAATGTTGCTTATGCCTCACGACGGTTGGGGCGAATACAGCAGAATTGGGAGCACTCGGTGTGCCGATGGTTGTCGTGATTCCGACACAACAAATAGACGCGATGCGGGCTTGGGACGGTTTACCGGGGTTGTTTGCTAGACTGCCGCTGGTGGGGACTTGGTTCGTCAAGGCTTTTAATCACTTCATAGTGCAGCGTGCCCTGAAAAAAAATATTCTCTATGCTTGGCCCAATATGTGGGCGAAACGTCGCATCGTACCGGAACTGCTCGGCAGATTAACTGTGTCTCAAGTCAGTCATCTCATGCTGGATTATCTGGATCATCCTGAACAGTTAGAACAAATGCGCCAAGATCTCCAGCAATGCCGTGGTGAGGCAGGGGCAGCGAGAAAGGTCGCCCAAGCGATCGCCTCCTTATTGGACAGCGGCAAGATATCAGACATCAGATAACAGACATCAGATATCAATTGTTCGTGAATGCTTGATCAGAAACCCACAGAAAAGTTCTGTAGGCATCAGTAATTAGCTATTCTTTGCCAGA
>JBIKYI010000188.1:0-6032 GCA_044355355.1 Limnothrix sp.
TGGTTAGGATTTTTTGAATCGGAGCGGCGGGATTTGAACCCACGACCCCCACTACCCCAAAGTGGTGCGCTACCAAGCTGCGCTACGCCCCGTTTTGTCAACAGTATAACATTATAGGCTAAGTTGATTCAAATCGCAACCTTTTGCTGGGATTAACGCGTTAATTGTTATGATTGATGCCAACGACGGGTTGTTCTGAGCCTTGTGTTAGTGAGACATGCAAAAAAAATGGCAGGTGGGGTCACTCTTCGGGATTCCCTTTTTTATTGACCGCTCTTGGTTTTTGATTCTGGTTTTGGTGACAACGACGGATGCCAATAGTCCAGAGGTGCAGAGAATAGCCGGGTCGGATGCGATGGCGTTAGTCTTTGGGTTGGTCATGGCGCTGTTATTGTTTGCTTCGGTGCTGTTGCATGAGTTGGGTCATAGTCTGGTGGCGAAGGCACAGGGCATTGAGGTGAAATCGATTACGTTGTTTCTCTTTGGGGGTATTGCCTCGATTGAGCGGGAATCGAAAACGCCAAGGGAGGCTTTCTCTGTGGCGATCGCCGGTCCTTTGGTGAGTTTTGCGTTATTTGGTTTTTGTTGGGTTGTTCGTCATTTCACGCCGGAAGCGAGTATTTTGCATTTTTTGGCGGCGGATATGTTGCGAATTAACCTCATCTTGGCGTTGTTTAATCTCATTCCAGGGTTGCCGTTGGATGGGGGACAGATGTTAAAGGCGATCATTTGGCAGGGGACGGGCGATCGCCTGCGGGGGGTACAGTATGCGGCGGCAAGTGGTAAATTCCTGGGCACTTTGGCGATCGCCTTAGGACTGTTGGCACTCCTGCTTGCCAATGAATTTGGGGGTCTATGGGTCTCCCTGTTGGGTTGGTTTATCCTGCGTAATGCCGATGCCTATGAGCGGTTTACTGGTCTACAAAATCTCCTACTCTCCCTGAAAGCAAAAGATGCCATGGGTCGTGATTTTCGGGTGGTGGATGCCCACCTTTCCTTGGCTGACTTCACTAACAAATATGTTGTCGCTAATCCCAAACCCAGTCAGGTCATCTTTGCCAGTTCCGAGGGGCGTTATCGGGGCTTGATTCGTATGGCAGCGCTGCAAAAAATTGAACGCAGCCAGTGGGACAAGATGGAGATGAAAGAGATTGCCATTCCTTTATCAGAGATTCCCTCTGTGACTGAGGAAACTAATTTAGCAACGATCATTTGTCTATTGGAAACCCTGGAGGATAATTTTGTCACGGTGCTATCTCCGGCGGGGGCTGTGGCGGGGGTAATTGATCGGGCATTAATTATCCAGGCGATCGCCAAGGAATACGACATGGAAATTCCTGCGGCAGATATTCAAAAATTACGCAACGAGCGAGTTTACCCCAAAAGCTTTCCCATTGCCCAACAGTTACAAGCTGGCTTACAGGCTGAAAATCAAGAAAAAGCATAGTATTATCAGCGTATCATCCACAAAAATGATTCAGGCGATCGCCCCATTCAGCCAGGGATATTGACATGGTGCAGACACAACCCACATTTAACCCAAGACAATATCTAGTCCTGTATTTAGAAAGAAAATACCCAGAACTCTCCGCCGCCTTCATTGAAGTACTCGAACATTTCGAGACGGTGGTCTACACCAATGCGACCCCGGAATTGCAGTATTTTGTCGATGTCTTTATCAAGAATTTTCTGTATTTTTTCTCCCAGGCGGACTATCTGATTGACGATCGCCACGCCCTGCGCTTTATCCAACTCAACCCCGTTATTGCCAATTTAACGGCGATTTCCCACCAACGAACGACTGATTATTACATCGAAATTTTACAAAAACAGCCGCAAAATTTCGTTAAACTGCTTGCCCTCCTCAATCCTCGCTGCACCACTGTGGTTAACTATGACCAACTCTTTGGGACGAATGCGACCCTGGCGACCCGTTGGTATTCCTATTACATCGAGCTGTATCTCTCTGCCCAAGTCAGCCCCATTGCACGACAAAATCTGCGTCAACATATCACCTATGCCGATGATCCCCGCCTAACGGAATTTGGCAATATTGCCGATGTCTATTTTGGGGCAACTTACATTAACCATGAAGGCGATCGCCCGATTAAAAACCGCCTGAACCAAGCAATCCAGAGCCATGACTTTTGCCAGACCGCCCAGATTCAAAATGCTGTTCCCCATCCCCGCAAAATAGCCGTCATCACAGCTTTTTGGCAAAAACATCATGCCGTCTATCGCACCCTTGCCCATTTTGTGGCAGCCCTCAAGGAAGATTATGAACTGACCCTGATTCATTTCGGGCAGGACTATGACCCCACGGCGATCGATACCGAACCATTTAGCGCAGTAATTCGCCTAGAACTCCGAGATGGTGCGTTAAATCTTGAGCCGATTCGCCAGAACGATTTTGGGCTGATTTATTATCCCGACATCGGCATGAGTCCAGAAAGTATTTTGCTCGCAAACCTACGCCTTGCACCGATTCAGGTGGCGGGTACTGGTCATCCGGTCAGTACCTTCGGCTCGGAAATTGATTACTTTATATCGGGCGCAGCGGTGGAATCCCCCACCCTCGGCGCTAAAAATTACGATGAACGCTTGGTGCTCCTGCCTGGTAATGGGGCAATCCATGCCCGTCCCGCCTATGAATTACGTCAACCGCCAAAGTCTCGCACGGAAGTCTTGGTGAATTGTCCATGGCTTGCTCAAAAGATTAATGAGCCTTTGGTGAAATTATTGGGCTATATCCAGAAGAAAACGGCTAAAAAAGTCTTTTTTCGCTTTTTTCCGGGGAATTCCCTGCGTAAAAATGGCTTTATTCCCTTTGTGCGGGATTTAGAAGAAATTTTGGAACCAGGCACTTTTGAAGTGGTTCTCGCTAAGCCCTATGGGGAATATATGGCACTCATGGAGGAGGGAGATCTGAGTTTGGATGCCTATCCTTTCGGGGGGTCGAATGTGATGGTGGATAATTTATATCTGCGTAAACCGACGGTTGCCTATGAGGGGAAAAAGTGGGCGAATCGGATCGGTGCGCAACTGTTGCGGCAGGTGGGGATGGCGGAGTTGGTGGCGACGAATGCGAATGATTATGTACAACATGCCATCAAGCTCATTGATAATACTGCCTATCGTCAGGGGGTGGGCGATCGCCTGAAAAAAGTTGATTTAGATCAAGTCCTCTTCAGCACCGACGAACAACATGATTTTAAACGGGCGATCGATTACCTTATTGCCAACCACGAAACCCTCCACAGTGAACCCCGCGATAAACCCATTCAGATTCCCACCCGATCCTAACAAGCAAATTTGTTTAGCATAGATAACATTGTTCTGATCCTGTTTTGATCCCACAAATCTATGCTTTTTCGTTTATTTGCTGTCCTGTGTGCCTGTCTCATTTGGGCAGGACAACCTGCCTTTAGCCATGCTGCATCGCCCTTTGCGGGTAGTGCCCCCAGTGGTTTAGGTCTCCAAGGGGGAAAACTTGCAGACTGCCCCAGTACTCCTAATTGTGTCGTGAGTCAGGGGGGAGACTCCAGCCATAGTATTGACGCGATTCCTTATGGGGGCGATCGCCAAACTGCCTACACCGCCCTATTGCAAGTGTTGTCCGTTGTGCCCCGCACGACCATCATTGAACACAACATTGAAGCCAATGACGCATATATCCGCGCCGAATCCCGTAGCCGTCTGCTAGGTTTTGTCGATGATGTCGAATTTTATCTTCCCGCCGATCAAGCCGTAATTCACCTCCGTTCTGCCTCCCGCTTGGGGGAATCCGATCTTGGCGTAAATCGTCGTCGCCTAGAACAAATTCGCCTTGCCCTCCAGGATTTAGGCGTGGCAACAACCTCCACCACACCAGCAAACCCGTAAAGTCTGCAAAGATCGGTAAATACATCTTGACAATGTGATCTCAATCACCACACAAGCCTATTGAGATCACAAAAACACCTATATAAGGATCACTTAAGGGAGGCAAAAATACTTAGATAATAAAGTTGTAAAAAATCGTGTTTCAAGCTAGTAATGTGTCATCCCAAAGTTGTCCTATTGCCCGGAGCAGTCTCTGAGATATTAGCCTCAGTCTCAGAAACGGGGCGGTTGACTCTGGGCGATCGCTATGGTTTACTTGCTGCTGCCCTCGATGAAGAGTTATCTGAGGATGAAAGAAATGCGATCAATCGTATTTTGCGTTCCGTTTATCGTGGGCGGGTTTCAGTGACCCAAGAGCTTTAACTTATCTGAATAATTGCCCGAAAGGTGTTTGGTAACTATCTCAATATTCCCTCTAGAGTCAGTGAGTTAACTTTTGGGGGCAATTTTTTGAGCGATCCATAGGCAATATGGCTCATCAGCTAATTGTTCATTTAAGTATTATTTGAGTATTCTCTTTATATAGCCACTTGTTGTTATCCCAAGTTGTCCCAAAGTGATGATAGGGATAGAGCAGTTTACTATCTCCACCTAGCCTACCCATGTCATAATCTGAAGAAATGTAAAGCCAAGTCTGCCGCTTGTCTGCAATTGATTTTAAAGTATGCAACTTTTTCCTCCGTTCCCTCCCTTGGATCCCCCCTTAAATGGTTGGTCGCTTGAAGGTCGTGATCCTGAAACGATTAAACAGTTGCTACCGATTTGGGAGTGGCTTTATCAATATTATTTTCGTGTCCAGACGAGTGGTTGGGAGCATATTCCAAGTGATGAGAATGTGTTGCTGGTCGGTTCCCATAATGGTGGGCTAGCTGCGCCGGATATGTGGATGATGATGTATGACTGGTTTCGACGTTTTGGGACTGAGCGTTTGACCTATGGTTTGATGCACCGTAATATCTGGAAGGTTTTTCCTGAGTTGGCGAAGCTGGCGGTTAAAACGGGTGCTCTGGAGGCTCACCCCAAGATGGCGATCGCCGCCCTCAAGGCTGGGGCTGATGTGCTGGTTTATCCCGGTGGGGGACAGGATGTGTTTCGCCCCTATCGTAAGCGTAATCAAATTTATTTTGCGGAACGGCGCGGTTTTATCAAGCTGGCTCTACGGCAGGAGGTGACGATTATTCCTGCTATTTCTTGGGGGGCGCATGACAGTCTGCTGGTGCTGGATGATATCTATGAGCCGATGAAGCAATTTTTGCAGACGTTTAATTTGCCTTGGCTATTTGATCTTGATCCTGAGGTTTTCCCGATTTATCTGGGGTTGCCCTGGGGTTTGGCGTTTGGTCCTTTCCCTAATTTTCCTTTGCCAACGCAGATGCACACAAGGGTTTGTGCACCGATTCGGTTTGAGCGTTATGGTCGTGAGGCGGTAGGCGATCGCGATTATGTAGAGGAATGTTACCAGCAAGTATTAACAGCAATGCAAGGAGAGCTTGATTGTTTAATTGCTGAGGTAGAAAGTTAATTAATCCTGAATTAATCCCGCTCGATCATAATAGGCTGTCTACTATTTTCCTGCTGTAAAGCATCATGATTGCTCAGTAAATAAGCCATCGCTTTAGGGAAGTATTGGGCATCTGTGGCGTTAAATAATGTCTGGTCAAAGTTCAATTTCTTCAGACGATCGCCCACATGGTGACGGTAATTTTCGTCCAAAATCAACTTGAGAGCTAGATTGAAATAATCTTTTTCTGTGGTAGCAATTAACTCCACTAAACCCGCCTGCCGTAGAATTTGTGCGCCGATGCGGTTATACCAGCGATCGCCTTCATAGACCACCGTTGGTTTACGCAGATAGAGACTATCCACCACTGAATTACAGCCCCCTACAGGGAAAGAATCTAGGGCGATCGCCCCCGTTTCCATTAAGCGCATATAGTCCTGATAGGCGATCGCGGGAACCACCTCAAAATATTCTCTTGGTAGAATTTGAGCAACATCTTCCACAAAAGTTAAGTAGCTATTTTCGCGTAAAGAAGCACCACAAAAAAAACGAAACGCCAATTCAAATCTGAAGTGCAACAGGTTCTGATGATGACAGCAAGAATACTTCACTCGGAGTGCGATAGTCAAGCGATTTTCTTGGTCGATTA
>JBIKYI010000495.1:0-3080 GCA_044355355.1 Limnothrix sp.
AGCATTGATGCATGAAGCGATGGCGACGACCCTCGATCAGGCGATCGCCGACATCAAACAGATCCAGCATGAAGCTCGCGACAACGGGGATACCAAACGCCCGCGCTGGCCGATGATTGTGCTGCGATCGCCTAAAGGTTGGACAGGACCCAAATGGGTGGATGGCATCCAGATCGAGGACACATTCCGCGCCCATCAAGTACCGCTCTCCGATCCGCGATCGCATCCCGAACATCTCAAGCTATTGGAAGACTGGCTCAGGAGTTACCGACCCGAAGAACTTTTCGACGATTCAGGGCGATTGAACTCAGAACTAGCTGAATTGGCTCCGAAGGGCGATCGCCGTATGGGTGCAAATCCCCATGCCAACGGTGGTCTACTGCTACGAGATCTGATCATGCCGGACTTTCGCCAATATGCGGTGAACGTACCAGCCCCCGGATCGGTTCAGGCTGCCGATGCCCATGAACTGGGTGTATTCCTGCGAGACGTAACCAAGCTCAACCAAGATCAGCGTAATTTTAGGATTTTTGGTCCCGACGAAACCCTTTCCAACCGATTGAACGCGGTGTTTGAAGTGACAGATCGCCAGTGGGATGCCCAAACCAAAGCTAACGATGAATTTCTTGCCCCCAATGGTCGAGTCATGGAAATGTTGAGCGAGCACCAATGTGAAGGCTGGCTAGAAGGTTATTTGCTCACGGGGCGACATGGGCTATTCAACTGCTACGAGGCGTTCATCCACATCATCGACTCAATGTTTAACCAGCACGCCAAATGGCTAAAAGTCACGGCAGAGCTACCATGGCGACGACCGATCGCCTCTTTAAATTACCTGCTGGCTTCCCACGTCTGGCAACAAATGCACAACGGGTTCACCCACCAAGATCCCGGATTTATCGATCACGTTGTCAATAAAAAAGCCTCCGTCGTGCGCGTTTATCTACCGCCCGATGCCAACTGTCTGCTGTCGGTCTGGGATCACTGTTTACGCAGCCGTCATTACGTCAACGTGGTGATCGCAGGCAAATATCAAGCTCCCCAATGGCTAACGATGGAGCAAGCCGTTCAGCATTGCACCGCAGGCATTGGTATTTGGGACTGGGCGAGCAGCGACGGTGAACCCGATGTGGTTATGGCTTGTTGTGGCGATGTCCCCACCCTAGAGACCCTTGCCGCCGTTTCGATTCTGCGGGAGCATTTGCCCAACTTGAAAATTCGCGTGGTGAATGTCGTTGATTTGATGCGACTACAACCGGAAAGGGAACATCCCCACGGATTGAGTGATCAGGATTTTGACGCGCTTTTCACCCAAAATAAACCCGTGATTTTTGCCTTCCATGCCTACCCCTGGTTAATTCACCGATTGACCTACCGCCGCACCAACCACAGCAATATTCATGTGCGGGGCTATAAGGAAGAAGGAACAATCACGACACCCTTTGATATGACGGTGCTAAACGATCTTGATCGCTTTCATTTGGTGATGGATGTGGGCGATCGCCTGCCACATTTGGGTCGTAAGGGAGCCGATCTCAAGCAAGCGATGCAGGACAAACTGATTCAGCACAAACAATATATCAATCAACATGGTCAAGACTTGCCAGAAATTCGTAATTGGCAGTGGGGGGCAGAGTCAATGCTGTAAGCGCAACCGTTGGCAGAAAAAGCACTTGTACCGAACTGAAACAAGACAAAGAAATTCGCTATTTTAATCTTTTTAAAACACTAGAGGAACCACCATGAGTACTGCAATTGATAACTTTACCCAACAACTCCATGACAATTTAGAAGCGGTTGAAGATCGCGTGAAATCACTACAGCAACATCTCCAATCTTTACCTGGAAAAACTCAAGCTGAGATTCAATCTAAGCTCGACGAGACAAAGACAAATCTGGACGCAAAAAAACAAGAATTTGATGATTATCGGGCAAAGCTCAAAACCCAATTGGAGGAAAAAGAAGCTGAGCTGATGTCGAATATTGAAGAGTGGAAAGCCAATCGTGAAACAACGAAACTCGAACATCGAGCCGATAAAGCCGAGGACTACGCTGCTACGGTGACCTTCCTTGCAATAGCGACGATGCAGGAAGCTGAAGAAGCAACTTTAGCGGCGATCACCGCCAGACTCGATGCTGAAGCCGCTGCGGGAATTGCAGAAACGCAAGATCCAGTACAACAAATCCAGCAAGGTGAAACTTGACGAGTTAAGGCGTTTTGGTGACGGATTGAAAGATGGAGGTAGCAATTGTAAAACATGGCGTTGAAAATCCATCTGAAACAGAAGCTGGTTTATCTGCGCAAGAGGCGATCGCCGATTCTTTACTGAATCGGTTTATCCCGAAAAATTTAGATTCTCCCTTGATTAATTACGCCCTCCAGAAACTGGAAAATTTGCTTTAAGTTCATACAAAAAAACAAATAAAAAAGAGATCAATATGATAGCTATTAAGTCTAAATTTGGTGAGCAAGTTGTTCATCAAAAAGCTTCGTCAATTCAAGTCCCCTCTGGTTGTGGGATACTGATGCTGAGACTTTATCGTGATGTTCTTCCAAGGGTTCATAACTATTTAGAACTATGGAAGAAAGAAGCTGAACAAATTCCTGACATTGAATTACGTCAACAGGCTGTATTGAGTATAAAAAGTAAAACATTTCACTGTGAAGGGGGGTCTATTTATGGATTACTTGCCAAAGAAAATATTAAGCCAACAGTTCGCTTTATTGTTGCTTGTCAAACTATTAGTGATTATTTAGATAATCTATGCGATCGCAGCACTTCCATAGACCCAGAAGATTTCCGTTCTCTCCATCAAGCTTGTTTAGATGCCTTAAAACCGAATGCTAAATATTCAGACCGGAAATGCCTGGCAGGTGATCGCTTTCAAGCGCATCCACCCTGAAGGTCGTTATAACATCTCTCTGAGCCTTGTGGGCTTTCCAGGTGCAGTGGAATTAGATCACACTCAACCACTGAACCTAACAACCAAATAAACTTTATCAAAACGCCAATTCAAATTTGAAGTGCAACACCTAGGGTCTTTCTGAAGAGGGACTTATAAGGATATTCTGATGTTAA
>JBIKYI010000496.1:0-3073 GCA_044355355.1 Limnothrix sp.
TAATCGACCAAGAAAATCGCTTGACTATCGCACTCCGAGTGAAGTATTCTTGCTGTCATCATCAGAACCTGTTGCACTTCATACTTGAATTGGCGAGTTTTATTCAAGTTGTCAATAAATCGTTATTCATTCACTGATTACTCAACAAGAATTGCCTTGGGTTTATCCACCTCAAACAGAGAGCTAGACATCAAGATCACAATACTAGGCGTGTCATTACTGGCAAAATGAACCATGCCTTCTGGCTCAACAAGGGAATCCCCAGCCTTTAAAAGCGTCGTTTCACCCGCCTCTAATAATTCTTTTGTGCCGTCCGCCCTAGTGATTTCCGCTGTACCTTCCACTACAGAATAGGTCAACACCCCAAATTCAACCCGTTCCATCTGCATCCCCGGATGAATATGTGCTGGCAATTGGGCATAGGGAGGAATTGTATATTTCACTAGCTCAAGGATTCTGCCCTCGGCTCCAGTTGGTAATCCACTTGCAAGGACTTCCCGCGTTACGGTTTGGGTATAAGTATTGGTCTCTAGATTAGTCTCTGGTTTCAATTCTGCCAAGCTAATTTTTGGTACGGCAGCTAATCCCACAATTAAGAGAGATGAAACAAAATGCCATGCTTTGATTGTTGCTTTCGTTGTGACTGTTGTTGTTACTTGCATCGTTAATTTGTTGTTTTCTCTCAGGTAATCACTCAGGGTTTTTATGTCATTTGTATTGATATTCAGACCATCGGTCATGTCCGGTGCTAGGGCGATCGCCCCCAAGATGACCACTGGCATGATGACTTAAGGATAATGAGGGTCATCCCTTGAAACGATTGTCGCTTAACGAATTGCAATCTTTACAGGCTTAAGGTTAGGGGAAAATAGAGGGAGATAAATACCCAATAATTTTTCCTTAAGAAGCCATTATGTCTGAAACCAACATTGAATCGATTTTGCAGGAGAATCGCACCTTTGCACCTCCCGCTGCCTTTTCTGAACAGGCTCACATCAAAAGCCTAGAGCAATATAAAGAACTCTATGAACAGGCTAAAAATGATCCTGAGGGTTTCTGGGGAGAGCTGGCAGAGCAGGAATTGGAATGGTTTGAAAAGTGGGACAAGGTGCTTGATTGGCAACCGCCCTTTGCGAAATGGTTTGTCGGCGGCAAAATTAATATTTCCCACAACTGTCTCGATCGCCACCTGAAGACTTGGCGCAAAAACAAAGCCGCTCTGATCTGGGAAGGGGAACCGGGTGATTCTCGCACTCTCACCTATGCACAGTTACATCGTGAGGTTTGTCAATTCGCTAACGCGATGAAAAAACTCGGTGTGCAAAAGGGCGATCGCATTGGTATTTATATGCCGATGATTCCCGAAGCCGTCGTTGCCTTGCTTGCCTGTGCCCGAATTGGTGCGCCCCATACCGTGGTTTTTGGGGGCTTTAGTGCCGAAGCATTACGCAGTCGCCTCGAAGATGCCGAGGTGAAACTCGTGATCACTGCCGATGGTGGTTTTAGAAAAGATAAGGCAGTGGCACTAAAAACTCAGGTCGATCAGGCGATCGCCGACCACCATGCCCCCAGCGTTGAACATGTATTAGTCGTGCAACGCACCAAAGAACCCACCCACATGGAGGAAGGACGCGACCATTGGTGGCACGAGATGCAAAAAGAAGTCTCCGCCGATTGCCCCGCCGAACCGATGGATGCAGAAGATATGCTCTTCATCCTCTACACCAGTGGCACAACAGGTAAACCCAAGGGCGTAGTCCACACCACAGGCGGCTACAACCTCTACACCCACATGACCACCAAATGGATTTTCGATCTCAAAGATGATGATGTCTATTGGTGCGGCGCAGATGTCGGCTGGATTACCGGACATAGTTACATTACCTATGGTCCCCTCTCCAACGGTGCAACGGTCGTCATGTACGAAGGTGCGCCCCGTCCTTCCAACCCCGGTTGTTTTTGGGAAATTATCGAAAAATATGGCGTAACCATTTTCTATACCGCCCCCACGGCGATTCGAACATTTATCAAAACAGGCGAAGAAATTCCTAACCGTTACGATATGAGTTCCTTGCGTCTGTTGGGAACCGTTGGCGAACCCATTAACCCCGAAGCCTGGATCTGGTATAACCGCGTCATTGGTGGCGATCGCTGTCCCATCGTCGATACTTGGTGGCAAACGGAAACAGGTGGTGTGATGGTCACCCCGCTCCCTGGCGCAACCCCAACCAAACCCGGTTCAGCAACGCTACCTTTCCCCGGCATTGTGGCAGAGGTGGTCGATCTCGATGGCAATCCTGTTGGCGCGAATGAAGGTGGTTACCTCGTCGTTAAACAGCCATGGCCTGGCATGATGCGCACGGTTTACGGCAACCCTGATCGTTTCCGCACGACCTATTGGGAACATATCGCTCCGAAGGATGGGCAATACCTCTATTTTGCGGGTGATGGGGCGCGTCGTGATGCGGATGGCTATTTCTGGATCATGGGTCGCGTCGATGATGTGTTAAATGTTTCCGGTCACCGTCTCGGCACGATGGAAGTGGAATCAGCATTGGTTTCTCACCCTGCGGTGGCAGAAGCGGCGGTTGTCGGTAAACCAGATCCAGTCAAGGGCGAGGATGTGTTTGCCTTTGTCACCCTGGAGGGAACCTATAGCCCCAGTGATGAACTGGTTGCAGAACTAAAAGCCCATGTGGTGAAGGAAATCGGGGCGATCGCCAGACCGGGAGAGATCCGTTTTACCGACATGATGCCGAAAACGCGCTCCGGTAAAATCATGCGTCGTCTATTACGCAACCTTGCAGCAGGGGAAGAAATCGCCGGGGATACTTCCACCCTCGAAGATCGCTCTGTCCTAGATCAGTTACGCGGTTAACGATAATTATTTTTTGAATCAATTTATAAAGATCTCTAACTATTAGCAATTGTTAAGGATCTTTTTTTGAGACTTCAAATCAACAAGCTAAAATAATATTAATTCCACAGGAGCGAATCAAGATGATGACCTTCACACTCGACTTTTCTTCAATTCTGAATATTGATGACGAACAATTTGAGAAAATTTGCCACA
>JBIKYI010000498.1:0-3043 GCA_044355355.1 Limnothrix sp.
CATCAGAATATCCTTATAAGTCCCTCTTCAGAAAGACCCTAGGTGTTGCACTTCAAATTTGAATTGGCGTTCTTTATTTTATCTATGTAAGTAGACTTGTTAAATTTGTCTTTTAAAATTCTATGTTGAAAATCATTAAGTCATTCTCAAAAAATATGTACCAGAAGACAAATAACAGTAGTAATTCAGACATATTAGAAAACAGACTTACAGGCTCACATTTTCATCAAATTTTAGAAGGATTTTTAACCAATAGCGGTCAGTTTATGGTGCTTAAAGCCATCTCTGATATTGCCATTGGTGGCTGGTGGAATTACTTTACCCACCCACCAGAATATCTGCTCATTTTAGCGGCTTCTGTCCAAGCAATTTATTTGGCAAGACCGACTTCCCAAAAATTTTGGGGCAATTTAATTGGGGTGGCGATCTATACTATTTTAGGTGTGCCCTTGGATGGCTGGAGTTTCTTCTCGGATTTTAGTCACATCGTTTTTTGGTCAGCTTCTCTCTTAATGGCGATCGCCCAGGGTATCCGTTTCCATGTCTATTCCCCCAGTGAAACGGTATTAATTCCCTTAGAAAGTATTCTCCGGGCACTCTGGATTCCGTCTTTTTATATTGTGGTACAAATTGCCCCGAAAACCGTTGTCAGTTGGACTGTATTAAGGGAATTTTTTGTCGATCCAGTTTATATTTATTTTCTGAGTGCAATTTTATTAATTGGCTTATTTTTAGGCTTAAGAAACTTGCAAGTAAAACGTCAACAGGATCAACTCCGATCCACAGCCCATTCCCTACGTAAATTTGCAGAATGGGGCATTGGTAGCTATGCTGTAAAAATGGCAGTTTCTAACCCCGATGCCTTAGATTTACAGTTGCGAGATCGTTCGGTTTTATTTATGGATATTCGCGGTTTTACCCGCTGGTGTGAATAAACAGATCCAAAAACAATTGCCCTAGTTTTAAATGAATATTATCGCGTTACAGAGACCGCAGCAGCACAATTTAATCCCATTCGCATGAGTCTGACTGCTGATGAAGTGATGGCAATTTATGCCACTCCCCAGCAGGCGATCGCCGCCGCTTTAGCCATGCGTGACCAGGCGATCGATATCCTCAGTCCCCATCAATTAGGGGCAGGTTGTGCAGTCCATAAAGGTTCGGTGGTGGAAGGCTTATTTGGTAGTGAAGGGGTACGCACCTATACCGTCATTAGAGATGTTGTGAATACAGCCAAAAGATTAGAGTCCAATACACCCGCCGGGTCTATTACAATTTCCGATGATATCTATCAAGTATTAGGTGAAAATTCACAAGAATTCGAACAAGAATTTGAACGAAAATTCAACTATGCTTTCAAGATTTTGCCCCAAGATCCCCTAATAGTCAAAGGCAAAAAAGATCCTCTGATCAGTTGGCAATTGTCCTTATAAAAAACCTAATGATCAACCACAAGAAAATACCCCCAGAATCTTTTTTCATGTTCTGAGGGTATTTTAGTAGAGATGAATAGTTAGCAATTTATCACCTAAAATGTCCAAGCAATGTTTGAAAATTGCCTGAGAAAATTTATGGGATAGTCAAATCACTGCTAAAAGTTAAATCAAGGTTTGTGCTGGGTTTGACAACGAGTAAATCAACTTTATTCATGCCTAAAAATTGAGGAATAAGCGTTGCTAAAATTCCCGCACCAGCACCAATTAATAGTTCTTCTGTGGCGATCGCCCGATCCCCAGTCACTGCGGCGATCGCTGCTGCTGCCCCAGTACCCAAAGCGGCATTTTTCAACAAATTCCCAACATTCATCCCTTTACTAACGCTCTCAGTTTCTGTCACCACATTAGAGCTAGCATTGCAGGCAAAGGTGCGACCATCCGCAAACTTGAGCTGCTTCGCAACAAATTGTGTGCCATTACCAGAGGGACGAAATTCACCGATTACCTCCGTATTTTGCGGAATTAAAACAGTGCCTTGACTGCTCACAATATCCGCTGAAACCATTAAAGTAACAGGTACAGTTTCATCCTTCGTCAATAGAATTTTATCCGCTGTATAGGTCACAGGAATTGCCGTACCAGAGGGGATACGATAACTCGTTGAAGCAACCTGTTGGGTGACAATATATTGAGAACTGATTGCTGAGACTTGACCTTGGGAAAATAGCGCCTGATAAATCAATGCTGCTACTTCCGCACGGGTGGCATTACGCTTGGGATTGAGTTGTTTTAAATTAGAATAATTAACAACCATTTTACGTTCCGTCGCTGCCGCAATTGACGCACGAGCAAAGCTGGAAATACTCGCAGCATCGCTATAGTAACTCAGCACAGTATCCACGTTATTTGTTGTGGAATAGTTCAACCCATTGGCTAAAGCAACGAGCACCTGTTCACGGGGGATATTTTGTTCTGGGCTGAATACTTGTCCGGGATAACCTGACATGAAACCCATGGTATAGGCGTTATTAATGGCAGTGTATGCCCAATAACTACTTGAGACATCAACAAAGGCGATCGTCTCACGGGTTTTGGCTTTAGAAAGGGCTTTTTGCACCATTGCCGCAAACTGTGCACGGGTAACAGGCGCATCAGGCTTAAAAGAACCATCTGGAAAACCTGCAATAACCCCCCTAGAAACCAACTCATTAATAAATCCCGCTGCCCAATAATTCGATGCCACATCCGGAAATTGAGAGGTCTGAGCCACTACTGGAGCAGGATTGATCAACTCTGTCACCAGGGGCAAAGTTGAACCAAAACTTAACGTCAGAGCAAGGAACAAGGCTGTCTTTTTGCTAGTTTTGTGTGATTTTTTCATACTGTTCAGACTCATTTTATAATACTCAATGACTGATTTTATGCTAATCCCTAAAATAGAGATCTTCAGGGAATTCTTGTTAATTATTCATTAAGACTAGCTAAATTCATTCGCCAATTCAAATTTGAAGTGCAACACCTAGGGTCTTTCTGAAGAGGGACTCATAAGGATATTCTGATGTTAAGTAAAACAATAAGAAATCCCTATGAGTTACACCCATTTTAGC
>JBIKYI010000504.1:0-3019 GCA_044355355.1 Limnothrix sp.
GTGATTCCGCCCATGTTGGGGTTATCTCTGTCGGCGATCGCCATTACGGGTTATATCGCCCGGTCGGCAGGTTCCATCCGCAATACCTTTGGGCGTTATCTGAGTGATGAAATTGTGGCAACTCTGCTGGAAAGTCCAGAAGGTCTGAAGTTAGGGGGAGAGCGTCGTACCATCACCATTTTGACCTCGGATTTGCGAGGCTTTACGGGCATTTCAGAGCGTCTCGATCCGGAGGAGGTGGTCAAACTACTCAACCTCTATCTGAGTGACATGGCGGATGTGATCACCCATTATCAGGGCACGATCGATGAGTTTATGGGGGATGGTATCCTCGTGCTGTTTGGTGCGCCCCTGCCGAGGGATGATGATCCAGAACGGGCGATCGCCTGCGGCATTGCCATGCAACTTGCCATTGTCGAGGTCAACAAAAAAATTACCGCCATGGGGTTAGCCCCCTTCGAGATGGGTGTGGGCATTAATACCGGGGAAGTGGTCGTCGGCAATATTGGCTCCGAAAAACGAGCAAAATACGGCGTGGTCGGCAGCCAAGTGAACCTCACCTACCGCATCGAGAGCTATACCACCGGGGGACAAATCCTCATTTCCGAACCCACCTATCAATTATTGGAAGACATTTTAGAGATTCGAGGCACGCGGCAGGTTGCCCCCAAGGGCGTTGCTACTGCCATTACCATCTATGATGTTTGCGGCATCAGGGGTAAATATAATTTACATCTGCCGGAAATCGTCGAAGAATTTTGCGAATTACCAGAGGCGATCGCCATCGAATTTTCCATCCTCGAAGGCAAAGATATTATCGAAAAACGCAACCGAGCGATGATCCTCAAACTCTCAGAAAGGGAAGCCTATCTACACTTAGAGGGGAACAATGGACAAGTCACACCGAAGGCATTAGCCAATTTAAAATTAAACTTTATTGCTCCGGAAAAAAAGGCATTAGAAGACGACTTTTACGCCAAAGTCATTGAAAATCCAGACTTAAAATCGCCCTATTTTCATATCAGATTTACCATGCGTCCCCCGCAAATTCAAACGCACTTCACTAATATCTACGAGCAATTTATTAAGACCTAACATCAAGAATTCAACTCTATGTAGTCATTCCAAGTAAGTCTGAAACATTTCCCCTCCTTGGAGGAATTAGGGGTGGGTTCTCCGTAAGTTGCACAACTGCTCGTACCCCTTCATCTTCGACCATCTTCCCCAAGGAAGGACAGATATCTCAAGCCTATTCAGAATAACTAGAAGCTTAATTTTTATTTATTCCGAATTCAGGACTCAAGGAAAGACTACATACCTTCCAGTTCCTTGGAGGATCAAAACTAAAACCATCAGCCCTAGCAACAAGTGAATTGAGTTCAAAAGAATTGCTGTACGAAGTAGGACAATTACGGCTACCTTCCTTTAAGACCACCATATTATGCAAATTTTTTTGTAAACTACAGAGCATCCAATAGCGTGATTTACTTCGATCAAAACCATCAGCTTCCATATAAACATTGCCTAAAAAAGCGACTCTACTATACCCCACTGGACAACGATTATTAACATGTTTAATAACGACAAGACTCCGTTGATCTTGTTTTCTTGTGAGACTACATAGCGCCCAATCCTGATTACCATCTGCGAGAAAATAGCCATCCGCATTAACTGGCATCCGAGCCATTAACGCAATTTGTTGATAGTCCTGAGGGCAGCCATTATCCGCTTGTTTGATTCTCAGGGCAAGGCGATCGCCAATTGATTCATTTCCTTGAAGTAAAGTAAGCTTAACCGCCTGAAAGTCAGTCCACCAAATATCTAATGCCCCTGGTAAATTTTGAGTATGCTGATTAGCCTCCGATGTCACATATCCACCAAGAACGAAGAAATCAATCCCATTACTGGCATCTAAATCGACGACATGACCTGCCTCTGTTCTGACAAAGGTATTTTCTTCTCGCCAGCCATTTTTAGGAATCGGAAAATCAAGACTTTGAACAATTTGTAAATCGGGCTTTGCCAACCATAATCGAGAAGTTCCACCTGGTAAATAAGCAAATTTATTTAATGCGTCACTCCAGGCAAATTCTCCACCATTGATATTGTCTTTCCATAAATATTTTGTATCAGTATATTCTGTTAGAGGCACGAGAGCACCCCAGTTTGTCACAATGAGTGTGTCGGTAGAAAAATCAGGTACAGGGGAGCGCAGCATATAAATTCCTGAACCATTGACTGGATTTGATGCTCGACCTGTCGTGTCAATATATGCCATGTAAAATAAGCCATCACGAAATACAACAGAAGGCTCACCAGCGCCATAGCCACCGCAACATTTATTGCTAACAGAAAAAGGCTCTTTAATAATTTTTAGATCAGTCCAATGAATGCCATCTTCACTTGTTGTATAGCCGATGGCATTGGCAGGGATAGTTTCACCTAGGGGTGATTTTCCTCTATTCCCAGCACTGATGTACATATGATAAGTGTTGGCAATTTTAATGACGCTTGGGTTGCCGACATAATAACCATAAACAGTGGGATCATGATGTGGTGGAGTGAGTACACTGATAGGTTCTGACCAATTAATACCATTTGCTGATTCGGCGTAAAAAACATTATCTCCTGCGGGATCAGAAGTGATATTGGGCGATCGCCCTAGCCACCACATTTTAAATAAATTACCTTCTTGAATGATGGTGGGAGCATAATCATATAAGGGAAACTTTCGATCAGGATGATCTTTTTCGAGAACCGAACTAAAGACTTCAAAATTTTGATATTGAAGTTGGGTTTCATTGGCATTTAATCTTTTTATGTTAGAGGATAAAGCAATAGCCATAAAAAACAAAAAAAGAATTTTGATTGATGTATTGATTTTCATATATTTCTTTTTTAATGCGCCAATTCAAATCTGAAGTGCAACAGGTTCTGATGATGACAGCAAGAATACTTCACTCGGAGTGCGATAGTCAAGCGATTTTCTTGGTCGATTATTAATTAAATCTACCACCTT
>JBIKYI010000505.1:0-3014 GCA_044355355.1 Limnothrix sp.
AAGAACAGGACGAATTTTTTGTGCGCCATGCCCTCATTCTCGACACCTTTCTTGATGCTCCCTACAGCGAAAAATTAGAGGAGGCGATCGCCGTGGCAGCATCCTTTGCCTGTGAATTTGAAACGGAAGAAGCCCTATTAGATTTGATGTTTGTCGGTGCAGAAGCCTATTGTTTTACGGCGGGTCGAGGCGTGGGAAATACCGATCAAATTCTCGAAATTTTGGCATCGGTGCAACCTTGTCGCGATAAAACTTTTGATTTTCTCAGTCCCGTAGTAATGGAACGAGCCAGCCTATTAAGTGGCTGTATTTGTATTTTTCTAGAGTGGGACAATGCCCATAAAAAACTGATTCAATATCTGCAAAAAATTCAAATTCCGTTAATGGTTTATGTCCTCTGCGATCGCCCCCTGATGGTTGCCCCAGAAGAACAAATTTTTCAGCCCCTTAAACTCGGTCAAATACAACAGGATTTACTACCCGAATGAAAACCCTGACTATTCCACCCTTATTAATGGGTTTAACCCTACTATTTTGGGGTTGGCATACCGGACAATTTTTCTTTGCTGTCCCCATGGCGATCGCCTATGAAATTCACTGGTTAATTAATTCCCGTTGGCATTTTTCTGACATTAATATTCGTCGGGCAGCGAGCGTGGCAACCGTTAGTTTAATTGGTATTTATACCTTTATTGCGGTGACAGGGAGTTGGTTAAGTGCCCTCAGTATTTTCTTTCAATGGTTACCCATTACTATTTATCCAATTTTATTGTTACAAACCTATGGAGACACAGATAAAATTAATTTTCGGAGTCTATTATTATTCGCAAAATTTGACGCAGAAATTGCCAAACAAAAACGCAATTTTAATGTTGTAATTCCCTATTTTGTGATCTGTGTTTTAAGTGCCAGTGGACGACCCGATAGCGGTTTGGCTTTTTATGTAGCGCTATTAATAATTAGTGCCATTCCTCTGTGGCAATTACGTTCAGCACGTTTTAAGTTAATCCCTTGGCTTTGCGCGATGGTACTTGCTGCCAATCTCGGTTTTGTGGGACAAATGGGTTTACGTCAAGTTCATAATTACACAGAACAACAGGTCATTAGTTGGCTCGGTAAATTTTACAAAGGACAGGCAGATCCCTTTCAACAAAGTACTTCCCTGGGAGAAATTGGTGCGATTAAACAATCTAATACGATCGCCTTTCGCGTCCAGTCAAAGAATAATCAAAATAATCAATCTGTCCCTCGACTCTTCCGGGAAGCTGCCTACAATAAATATCAAGGGGGCATTTGGATTGCTACAGAGAATGAATTTAAACCCGTAAAAAGTAACGAAGATCAAAATATTTGGCAATGGCAAGAGATACCGAAGCAATATAATTCTGTCATCATCACAGACCGTACTATCAAAGATAAGGCGATCGCCAAATTGCCACCGGGTAGTTTTCGCCTAGAACAGTTGCCAGCAAAAAGTCTAGAACTGAATCAATATGGCACAATTCGCCTAGAGTCTAAACAAAAATCCCTACGTTATGGCATAGATTTTGATCCCGATTTAAACTTTGATTCATCTCCCAAATCTGCTGATTTATTAGTACCAAATACCGAAGCAAATGCTCTCAAGCAAATTGTGCAAACCAACCAACTTCAGGGTAAAAGTGATCTCCAAACTTTGGCGAATCTAGAACAATTTTTTATCAAAGATTTTAGTTATTCTCTGAAGTTAGCTGGTGTCGGCGATCGCCCTACGCCCGTTGCGAGTTTTTTACTGGATCAAAAACAAGGACATTGTGAATATTTTGCCACTGCCACAACCCTTTTATTGCGCGAGATGGGTATTCCTGCTCGCTATGCCGTGGGCTATTCTGTCCATGAATATAATGCTTTACAAAAACAGTATTTAGTGCGCGATCGCCATGCCCATGCTTGGACGTTAGCCTATGTGGATGGACAATGGCAAAACTTCGATACAACCCCTTCAAATTGGGCAGATTTAGAGGATGAACAGGCGCAAGGTTTTACCTTTTTTGGGGATTTATTTTCCTGGGCTTGGTTACAAATCAAGTTGATCTTCAGCAGTATTTTTACCCCCGAAAATATTCAGCGTTGGTGGTGGGTCATATTACCTATTTTGTTAATCCGTTTATGGTTTGGCACAGCGGGGACCAAGGAAAAAATGAGCCGCGTGATCTTGAATCGCAATGCACGTAAAAAAGGTAATCAAGCAATCTTTATTCGCCAATTCAAATCTGAAGTGCAACAGGTTCTGATGATGACAGCAAGAATACTTCACTCGGAGTGCGATAGTCAAGCGATTTTCTTGGTCGATTATTAATTAAATCTACCAATAAAGTTCAAGCTGGGCTACATTTCTTTGAAAATATCCATAATCCTAGCCCTAGTTTTAGTTTATTTGAGGATCATCTCAATAGCTTTCATAAGGGTGCTTTTACGGATATTTTATTGGCTATTCGTCAATGGTTTTGGCTGATTAAACGCCGCGAACTTGCCACGTTCAAGGCGATCGCCATCCCCCCCATTCCACCCAAGGGTCGCACCGAAATCACCCTAACCCTCCAGCCTCACCATCGCGGTTCCTTGCACCTCAAGGGTTATAGCCTCGCCTGTGCCGATCCCCTGGGACTCTTTAACCGTGTCCAAACCAAAGCCCTGCCCCAATCCGTTTGGTTGTTGCCCCAGCGTTATCGAGTGCCACCCATTTCCCTGCCGGGGACGAGGCGCTACCAGTCCGGGGGCGTTGCCTTCGCCTCATCGGTGGGGGATTCTGAGGAATTTCGGGCATTGCGAGAATATCGGGCGGGGGATCCCCTGCGTAAAATCCACTGGAAAAGCTGGGCAAAAACGGGCAAACCCATCGTCAAGGAAGAACAGGACGAATTTTTTGTGCGCCATGCCCTCATTCTCGACACCTTTCTTGATGCTCCCTACAGCGAAAAATTAGAGGAGGCGATCGCCGTGGCAGCATCCTTTGCCTGTGAATTTGAAACGGA
>JBIKYI010000506.1:0-3011 GCA_044355355.1 Limnothrix sp.
CCATTATAACGGGGTCTACGAGCGTAGCTTTGAGACGGAGGTGGCAGGTATTCGGATGCGCACACCGATGATGGCGATCCATACGGTGGCAGCGGGGGGCGGTTCCCTGGTGCAATTTGACGGGGCAAGATTTCGGGTGGGGCCAGAGTCCGCCGGGGCGAATCCGGGAGCTGCCTGTTATGGCAAAGGTGGCGAATTAACGGTGACGGATTGTAATGTGTTACTCGGTAAAATTCAGCCGAAATTTTTTCCGCAGGTGTTTGGGCATAGTGGCAAAGAGGCATTAGATGCAGCTATTGTGCGCCAAAAATTTGCAGATTTAGCCGCCACAATTGGGCAAAGTTCAGAACAGATTGCGGCGGGTTTCTTGGCGATCGCCGTGGATAATATGAGCAATGCCATCAAGCAAATTTCTCTGCAACGGGGCTACGATGTGAGTGAATATACCCTCTGTTGTTTCGGTGGGGCAGGGGGACAACATGCCTGTGCGATCGCCGATACTTTGGGCATGAAACGGATTTTCATTCATCCTTTTGCCGGGGTTTTATCTGCCTATGGTATTGGTTTAGCGGAGATAAGAATTTTAAAGGAAAAATCCCTTGAATCTTTACTCAATCAAGCTCTTTTTATGGAATTAATCGAGTATTTTCAAGACTTAAAAATATTAGCCCAAACAGCATTAAAGCAACCCAATCCCGAGGCAAATATTCAATTTATTCAGCAAGTTCATCTGAAATATCAAGGAACAGATTCAACGTTGATGGTAACCTTTGCTGATGTTGCCACAATGCGCCAAGAATTTGAAAAATTACATCAACAACGTTATGGGTTTGTGCTGCCGGAAAAAGCATTAATAGTTGAATTGATCACCCTAGAACTTATTTGTGCGACCCAAGATTCTACTGAAGCAATCATTACGAGGCGATCGCCCCAACCACCGCAACCGATTAAAACGGTGCAGATGTATTGTGGTGGTACTTGGCGAGCAACGCCAGTATATCAGCGGGAAGATTTACAACCGGATGATGTGATTTCAAGTCCTGCCTTAATTATTGAAAAAACAGGAACAAATGTCATTGAATTAGGTTGGCAAGGCAAGGTGAATGCCTATAATCATTTAATTCTGGAAAAAGTGGAGTCAGATATCAGATATCAGACATCAGACATCAGGGATTTAGATAATCCAGATCCGGTGATGTTGGAGATTTTTAATAATCTTTTTCGGGCGATCGCCGAGCAGATGGGGGTGACGTTACAAAATACGAGTTATTCGGTAAATATCAAAGAAAGGTTGGATTTTTCTTGTGCAATTTTTGATGGGGAAGGTCATTTGGTTGCGAATGCGCCCCATATTCCGGTGCATCTGGGATCGATGAGTGAGAGTGTTTATAGCCTGATCCAAGCCCAGGGCGATCGCCTCCAACCGGGGGATGTTTATATGCAAAATAATCCCTACAATGGCGGCACACATTTACCAGATATAACAGTAATTACGCCTGTTTTTGATGTACCCCTTGCCTCCCTTTCTAAGGGAAGTGCCGAAGGTGAAAGACTGAGCTTGCCGAAGTGCGGAGGGATCAAAGATTTAGAGGGATCTCCCAAGCCACTATTCTATGTTGCTTCCCGTGGACATCACGCCGATCTCGGTGGTATTACGCCCGGTTCCATGCCACCCCAAAGTTCTCACATCGATGAAGAAGGCATTTTAATCGACAATTTTCTCTTAGTTAAAAATCATATTTTTCAAGAGGAAGCTGTCACTAAATTATTCACAGAGGCACAATATCCTGTTCGTAATCTAACCCAAAATATCGCCGATCTCCAAGCCCAAATTGCTGCTAATGCCAAGGGCTTACAGGAATTACAACGCATGGTGCATCATTATGGATTGGTGACAGTACAAGCCTATATGCAATATGTGCAGGATAATGCCGAAGCTGCGGTCAAAAAAATTATTCACAACTTACAAAATGGTGAATTTAGTCTCGATCTAGACAGTGGCGATCGCCTAATAGTTGCTATTAAAGTCGATCAAAAACATGAAAAAATTATCGTCGATTTTACAGGCACTTCTCCCCAATCTAAAACTAATTTTAATGCACCTAAAGCTGTTACCCAAGCGGCTGTTTTATATGTTTTTCGGACATTAGTTCAGGATAATATTCCCCTCAATTATGGTTGCCTTAAACCTATTACTGTCATCGTCCCCAAAGGCTGTTTATTAAATCCCCAATATCCTGCCGCCGTTGTCGCTGGGAATGTGGAAATTTCCCAAAATATTACCGACTGTCTTTATGGTGCATTGGGGGTAATGGCAGCATCCCAAGGGACAATGAATAATTTCACTTTTGGCAATGAAAAATATCAATATTATGAAACAATCTGTGGCGGTTCTGGTGCTGGTCAAAACTTCCATGGAACGGACGCAGTACAAACCCATATGACTAATTCTCGGCTCACAGATCCTGAAGTTTTAGAATGGCGTTTTCCAGTGCTGCTAGAAGAGTTTTCAATCCGTAAAAATAGTGGTGGTAAAGGTAAATTCAATGGCGGCAATGGCGTAATTCGTCGTCTACAATTCCGGGAACCAATGACCGCTGCCATTCTCTCTAGTCGTCGCAGAATTCAGCCCTTTGGTTTAGCTGGTGGCGAACCTGCCCAAACAGGTCAAAATCTGGTTATTCGTGCCGATAGCAGCATTGAACAACTTGGTGCAACAGATCAAGTAATAATGGCAAGGGGCGATCGCCTAGAAATTCAGACTCCTGGTGGTGGGGGATATGGTAATACAAATTGAAAGACGTTATGGCAATTAAAATGCGTTTATTCAAGATTGCTTTGACTATTTTGCGATCGCCATAATGCTTCGATCAATAACTTCACGTTAATCGGTTTACTAATATAGTCATTCATCCCTGCCGCCAAACATGTCAAACGGTCACTTTCCATCGCATTAGCTGTCAGCGCAATAATATAGGGGCGATCGCTATCCATCCCCAATACACGTTTTG
>JBIKYI010000518.1:0-2892 GCA_044355355.1 Limnothrix sp.
TCATGGCATTCCTGGACTGACCATCAACACCCGTAAACTTTGCTATTACCAAACCGAAGAAGATCAAGGTTTGTTAATTGCCAGTGCGGGGGAACCCATTGCCCGTCTCGCTTGGAATGCAGCCAAACGAGGTTGGCGAGGACTCGAATGGGCGGTCGGGATTCCTGGTTGTGTCGGGGGCAGCGTGGTGATGAATGCGGGGGCACATCAAGGCTGTGTCGCGGATGTATTGCAATGGGTGAAGGTTTTAGAGCCAGATGGTAAGATTTCTCACTTGACGGCGGCTGAGTTGGGTTACCGGTATCGCACCTCCAATCTCCAGGGGGGCGATCGCCTCGTTTTAGAAGCAGCATTCCAACTCGAAACAGGCTTTGATAAAGCAGCCGTGCGAGCTGAGACCACCCGTAACCTACAGATGCGCAAATCCACCCAGCCCTACCACCTGCCCAGTTGTGGCAGCGTATTTCGCAACCCCTATCCCCAAGCCGCAGGGCGACTCATCGAAGAAACCGGACTGAAGGGTTTTCAGATTGGTGATGCCCAAGTGGCAGAACGTCACGCCAACTTCATCCTGAACTGCGGTAATGCCAAAGCCATGGACATTTTCCGACTCATTAAACATGTACAGGAACAGGTCGAAAATACCTGGGACATTTTACTCAAACCCGAAGTAAAAATTCTGGGGGATTTTTCCTAGCAATCCTGTCAAATTTCCCTAAAATCCACCAAGACGACCACAGGGATACTAAGATAGTCATCGGATCGTTTACCCCACCCATGGGGTGACTTCCATGATGCATTCCATTAAGCATTTAAACTTTTTAACGACTTAAACGACTTAAACACTCATTCTGTATATTTTGTAAGGATTATGTCTCAAGGCAAAGGATTTGGTCTCGGACTCGGCAAGATGAAAGAACTCGCCAATGCGTTCCAACAGGCACAAAAGGGTGCCAAGAAACTGCAAGAAGAATTGGAGCAAATGCTCATTGAAGGCACTAGTGCTGATGGTGGGGTCAAGGTTGTTTTGAGCGGTAATCAGGAACCCCGTAGTGTTGAAATCTCTGAGGCGGCGATCGCCAAGGGCGCAGCAGACCTTTCCACTGCTGTGACCGAAGCCCTAACGGATGCCTACAACAAATCCACCGAAACCATGCGCAGCAGAATGGAAGAGTTGACCAGCGGTTTAAACATTCCTGGTCTCTAGAGGCAGTAAACCTCCAAAAAACCAAGGGATTACATCCTATATAATTCAGCAAAAAAGCCTAGGATTTTAACTAACGCCTAGGCTTTTTGTTTGGTTTTGTTGAGCAGAGATCACGCCAGATCTTTGTCCAAGGAAAGATTACGCCTGTAACGATCTGTAGGCCTGCTGCACATCTGCAATGGTGAACAAACTAGAGAACTTTAAATTTTGGCTTGCATAAAATTCTGCCCCACCCTGTTCACGATCGACCACAGAAATTATTTCCGTGACTTCATAGCCAACACCCTGCAAGCGTTCCACCGCCTCAGCCGCTGACCTGCCCGTGGTGACCACATCCTCCAGCACAACTACTTTTGCGCCCTGGGGTAAGGTGGGACCTTCAATGAATGCCTGAGTACCGTGACCCTTTGCCTTTTTACGAACGATAAGGGCGGGAATGGGGCGGTTTTCGTAGGCAGAGACCACGCTAACTGCGGTGACGATGGGGTCTGCGCCGAGGGTTAAACCTGCCACCCCATCAATATTGTCGGCGAGTAAATCTAGGATTAAACGCCCGGTCATAAATGCACCAGCGGCGGTCAGGGTCACTTGTTTGCCATTAATGTAATAGGTACTTTTTTGACCGGAAGAAAGGGTAAAATCCCCCTCTTTATAGGCTTCTGTAGCGATTTGATTCAGTAACGTTTGGCGTAGGGTGGCAAGATCTGCTGTGAGTAACTCGGGAAGGGAAAGGGTAGTTGTCATGAAGCTTAGGGTAAAGAAAACTTGACCAATTTGGGTTTGTGAGCAAAGATGCTGGTAAGGATTTGATTTAAGATTTACGGACGATACACCATGAAAAAATGGCTTAATCATTTAATCACAGTTTTTGCGGTTGGTGCAGCGGCTCAGGTCACGGCGCAACAGGCGATCGCCCAAACCTTTTTAGAGGGGAATAGAATTGACCCCACCTACCCAGAACATACCAATGACGTCTTGAGTCGTGGGTTTTACGACGAGTTGGGCGATACTCCATCTAGCTGGCATATTTTCCGACCATTGAATGAATATTTTGGTTTTTCACCTTTTTCTCTGACCCAATCAGGCTACCCAGAACAGCAAGCAAAACGAGACTCTGAAAAGCTTGATATCCTCTACCGTGACATCTTGCGCCAGCAGGTCGCCAATGATCCCGTGATTCGGACACCTGACTTGGCGAACCCCTTTAATTCAACCCTGCGTAGTGAATCCCCTGCCAATAATGGCAGTCTACAGATTCTCCGGGGCGCAGACTTTTCCTATGACCGCTAAGGGTTGATCTTTAACCCATCAACACCAGGGTTTTCTCGGTCGAGCTTAAATCAAATCCAGGGTGCAGGAGTTGAACCTGCCTAGCACGAATTATGAGTTCGTTGCCTAAACCGCTCGGCCAACCCTGGTTTTTCCGGATAGCCATCTATCCGCTGGTTATCATAATACAATATCTCTCTATTTGCTTTTATAATTCCGGGGTTGGTGGCGATCGCCTATGAAATTTCAGACTACCTTAGCCTTAACCTTATTGTTACTTGTGGCGATGGTGGGCGGCGGTACGGTTAGCGGCTTATA
This sequence comes from Limnothrix sp., assembly GCA_044355355.1. GTDB lineage: Bacteria > Cyanobacteriota > Cyanobacteriia > Cyanobacteriales > MRBY01 > MRBY01. Next base: position 2,795 of record JBIKYI010000518.1, read on the forward strand.
TGGTTACACCCTAGGTCACGCTGCACTTCAAGGTGTCAAGCAACCCGAGGGCAATCCCAGTCGCCAACTCATCCACGGCAATCAATCCAGCACAGGGG
>JBIKYI010000094.1:0-7965 GCA_044355355.1 Limnothrix sp.
ACTCATGTCTGAACGGGAAGTGATTGTGCAGACCTATGACCAGATCCACGCCAAGGAAGCCGGGATCAAGAAGCAGGCGACCCCCGCGAAAAAGACCGATGTACAGGATAGTTTTGTTGAGTTGCCAGATGAGTCTAAGGAGAAAGCAGATCCTAATGAAAAATCCCTCTTCCCCCTGAGCACAGTGGCGGATGATCTCAAAATGGAAATTACGAGTGCCCAGCTATTGGGGAGTTATTGGGTGCTGGATGTAAGCTTGCAAAATAATGGCGCGGAATCGGTACGTTTTTTGTACAACTTTTTAGAGGTGCAGGATGCCCAGGGTAAAGTGGTGAGTGCCCAGACTGAGGGGTTACCTGGGGAAGTTCCGGCGAACAATCAGAGTTATGCGGGACAGATCCGCATACCTGCGGTGATTTTAGCGGATGAAAAGAAAATTTCGGTAAGTTTGAGCGATTATCCTGACCAGAAGATCACTTTAAAGATTGCTGATATTCCGATGGTACGTTAAAAGTTAAGGATAAATCTGAGGGTCTCCACACCAAATCTATGCTGTCCAGCGGTGATATTTTAGTTCGTCTCGGTTCAGTTCTACTACTGATTACGATTAATGCTTTTTTTGTGACGGCGGAATTTTCGATTGTTTCGGTCAGGCGATCGCGCATTAGTCAGTTGATTGCGGAGGGGGATCTACAGGCAAGGATGGTGAAGTCTTTGCAGTCCCGCCTCGAACAGTTTTTATCGACCACGCAGTTGGGGATCACTTTATCGAGTCTGGCGTTGGGCTGGATTGGTGAGGATACGATGTCATCGGCGATCGCCAATCTATTGATCTCCCTGCCCTTGCCGGAGTCTTGGGTGAAAACCCTGGCAGCTTCGGTTTCGATTCCCTTGGCTTTTTTCTTGATTGCCTATCTGCAAATTGTCCTGGGGGAACTTTGCCCAAAATCCATCGCCCTTTCCCATGCGGAGGAAATTGCCCGGTGGTTAGCGCCGCCGAGTTTGGCGATCGCCCGTATTTTTAAGCCCTTCATTTGGATTCTCAATCAGTCCAACCGCACCATTTTGCAACTGTTTGGCATCGCCCCGATTCAACAAAACCTTTGGCAGGATCGCATGACCCCAGAGGAATTGCAACTTATTATTGCCACAGAACAGGAATCAGTTGGACTAGAGGCGGAGGAGCGGGAATTACTGAATAATGTGATTGAGTTCGGCGATGTGGAAGCGGAAGAAATTATGACCCCCCGCACCAAGATCCATGCGATCGCCAAAACCGCCACCCTTGCCGATTTACTGAATAAAGTCAGCCAGACGAACCATTCCGCCTATCCCGTCCAGAACGAATCCATCGACGATATTGTTGGCTATGTGCGCTTCCGGGATTTTGCCGTGCCCCTTGCCGAAGGCGCAATGAGCCTCAGCCATCCCATCGAGCCTTGGATCAAGCCCATTCCCTTCGTTGCTGAAACTACACCCATTGCCGATCTGCTGCCGAAAATGCAACGCACCAAACAACCATTGGTGATGGTCGTCGATGAATTTGGCGGCACATCCGGACTGGTCACCCTCAAGGACATTATCAATGAAATTATTGGCGATGAAGAGGAGCATATGCCCAATGCTCGCCCATCCATTCAAGTGATCGATGCCCAGACTTTTTTAGTGGATGCTCAACTCGATATTGATGAGCTAAACGAATCCTTGAGTATTGATTTACCTCACACCGATGACTACCAGACCCTCAGTGGCTTCTTGCTTTATCAGTGGCAAAAAATCCCAACAATCGATGAAATATTTACGTTTGGCGATCTGCAATTTAAGGTGGTCAAGGCGAAAGGACCACGCCTAGAAGAGATTCAGATCCTGAAAAATATGTCTGAGTTTGAGGCGATCGCCGATCTAGATTTACCCAACGATAGCGATCCCCAAAGCACCGTCAACATTGAAGATATGTTCGCCACAGAAGAACATCTCGACGAAACCAATCTATGAACAGAGGGGTCAGCCCCATACATTCTGGCAGATCGCCAAACCCCTAACCTTCTTCTTGATTCTCGTCCTTACTCAAATCAGGAATAATATCTGGGCGTTTAGCATCCTCCCAACCGACTGGACGCTTGGAATTAAAAAAGGCGATCAAACCAATCACAACTGCCGCCACAAAGCCCACCGCATAAACTAAGGTGAAGTACAGGGGGAAAGGTCTTGCCGCTGCCGCCGCCAATAAAAGTTGTGTATGTTCGCTCATAATGGTTGCTTGTTACAATTCTTCACAATATAGCAACAATAGCAATAAATGACTGAAAAAATCAGGCGCTAGGGATTTTTCTAGATGAACGGTGACAATCCAACTAATCCCACAAACACAAAGGACAGCCCGCAGAACTGTCCTCTGAATTCACATTTGGATGTGAGATGAATCTGTCCGGTGAATGGGTCTCCACAGAATGAGCCTAATGGGCATTAGACCAATTAGACACGACCCCGTAGCATCATTGCCATTTCGTTCGGGAATGGTGATTTTTCCAGAGCGATCTCTTCTGTAATACGTCCCTCTTGGTAGAGGTTAAAGAGGGCTTGGTTCATGGTGATCATGCCGTCATATTCACCATCCTGCATCAAGGAGAGCATCTCTTCATATTTCGCTTCTTTGATGTAATCTCTCATGGTGTCGGTATTCACGAGAATGTCATGGTATGCTGCCCGTTTGCCATCCGTGGTACGGCAGAGACCTTGGGCAATTACTGCAACCAACGACTCGGCGATCGCCACCTTCATGGCATCCTGTTCCTCTGCACTATAGAGGTTCAAAATACGCTCAATTGTTTTAATTGCACTGTTCGTGTGGAGGGTTCCCATGACCAAGTGACCCGTTTGCGCTGCCTTGAGAGCCGTGTTGACCGTTTCTTTGTCCCGCATTTCACCCACAAGGATCAAATCCGGATCTTCCCGCAGAGCTGCCTTCAGGGCATTGTCAAATTTGAGAGTATGCATCCCCACCTCACGGTGTTTAATCAGGGATTTTTTACTCTGATGGACAAATTCCACCGGATCCTCAATCGTAATAATGTTCTTCGGGTGGGTCTTATTGATATAGTCCACCATCGCCGCCATTGTGGTCGATTTACCGGAACCCGTTGGTCCCGTCACCAACACCAAACCCTTTTCCGCATCAGAGATATTTTTAAACACTGGGGGCAGACGTAGCTGCTCCATCGTCAAAATCTTGAGGGGAATCAAACGCATAACCATGGCGGGACCCGTGAGGGAATCGAAGACATTAATCCGCACCCGGGCGAAGTCATATTGCGTTGCACCATCGAAATCGAGGGTATCTTTAAAGCGCTGAATCTCTTGGGGGGAAAGTACTTCATGAAGCCAGGAATAAAATGTATCGTGATCAGTCATGGGATAGTCCGTCATGACAATTTCACCGCGATCGCGATAACGAGGGATTTCTCCTACACCCAAGTGCACATCGGAAAAACCTTCTTTATTTGCCCGGACAATGAGCTGTTCTAGACTGGGCTGCCCTTCACCGCGCTGAGGTTTTTGGGGAGCAGCAGGCACTTGTTGGGCACGGGGGCGAGTACCCGGCATTGGCGGTGGCGGGGGCAGAGGCATGGGCGGACGGGATGCTCCCCTGACCTGGGTCTGAGGAGTTGGGGCGGGGGGATTGACAATGCGGGTTTCTGTTCTAGGTGCAGGAGCATTTACTCCCGGAGCCACAATTTGGGTTTCATCTGCCCCACCTTGGGCATCAATGGGAGACATAGACATACGATTCGGCTGTGGCTGTTGAGGATTCATAGGAAATCGAGAATCAGTCATAGGTTTCTAGGGGCATTGGACTGGGGCATATCGATAGGATTCCCCAAATTTCACATCATGAATTCGTTCAGAGTATGACTTTAAAGTGTGACGTTAAGTGTGACTTTCATCGTGACTGAGAGCTTAACTTGATGTTTTGGGAGCATGAGTCCAACCATTCTCCCCATGTTAACTCGAAACTCTGACACGCCAAGGTAAAGAAAGATTTTCTCTAGCTCTTGATCGCTTACAACTACTCTCTACCCATGGGGCGATCGCCAAAACAATTGAGTCAATCAATGTCTGCATCATATCTGCGACGAATTCCTACAACCAATGTCCGCAACAAACAGTTGTCAAGAACTCAAGATTCAAAACATGGGCATAAGTCCCAATCAAATACATTTTAGGCTTAAGTCTTTATGCAACTTACACTCTATAACTTGCATTGCATTTTTAACTTTTTGTTTGCCACTTATAGGTTATGCCATCAGCGATGTTCTGTTAACAGGAGTATTTTTCTGGATAGATTTCTGAGAATTAAAAAAATAAACCCAGATCATTAATAAAGTTTTGTATCATTCTCGTCCTAGAAAAATTGAGTGCTTAAAAATACTAGATTAAAAATTAAAATTCAGAGTATTTTTACTTAGGTTTAAATGACTATTCCCTGAGGAATAGGTGCATTTTGACTTTGCTTTTCTTTACAATGAGAGCTTTCCAGATCTAAGGCTTTTGAATGTTTACCATAAAAAAAAAGCCAGGAAATTAAGTTCTGTAAATGGATTCTCATCTTTACCAAAAATTTATTTATACTATTGACTACGAGCTACATCCGCATGTTTTTTGGGATGTGATAACAGATTTTTACAACTTTTCTACAACTTAATTTCCCCTCGGAGGGATACCTTTTATGAACTTCTCATCGACTCGCAGCTGGGACAATTCCTACATCGCTGTTTTATTAAAAAGTTTCTTGATTTGGAGCTTTACTCTACTGGTTTGTTTATTGGTTGTTGGTTTTCCACTTGTTGTTTTAATGATGACAATTGGGTCGTTAATGGCGATCGTTTTACAATCGGTCTTGCCGGTTAGTGCGGTGTTAGTCGTCGCTGGCACGATCATTGGCGGCACATTAATGAGTATTTTGTTAGCGGCAGCAATGCTGACGATGAAGGGAGTTCATCCCCAAGAGGTCAGTTGGTTGTCTTGGCTCCATGGCACTGAGGTGGTGGCGGCTGAGTCGGTCTATGCTTCTTGTCCTTTAACTTGCGAGTTGCGCTAGGGTCTCCGGCTGCTAGTGCGAAGTCAAACTTGGTAAGTTTTAAGTTTTATAAGTTCATAGGCGTTATTTGAAGTAATATCTCGTTTTACCCGGTGATTCTGCCGGGTTTTTTCATGACAGGGAAGCAAGTCTGTGGCAAGTCTGTAAAATATCCCCAGCATTACAGAGGGATGACTTTAATTAATGCGCCAGTTGAATTGTCGTAACAGCATTTATGTCCATCATGGATACATTCACAACTACCAGCAGGGCAGGCTTGAAAATCCAAAAGATTCACCCATTCAGGGCAATAATTCAATGGAATTTCAACTATTTCGTTATCTTCATGGATGATCACAATCTTGCATCCAGCGACTAGCGCGGTTACTGTTGGGGGCGTAGCTGATTGCTTTTGAGCCGTTGCGCCTTCGTTTGTTTCCACAAGATAAATAGGTGGGTTGCCTTGTTCATTCGTGCAAACCCCAGACGATGATCCGCCCACCATAGAAGTACGAACTCTTGATATAGATTTGCCACCGAGTGAAGCTGTGCCTGTTATTCCGGCAAACGACATTGCTGAAGCTTGATTAGCAAAATGAAGGGCATATTTTTTGTTCCCTGACTGGAATATCCAATAGGCAAAGTAATGTGTAGAGTTCCCTGATGGATTGCCGCCAAATGTTTGATATTCCGTTTGATTTGCCCAATAAGCGCCTGACAAATTCAGCGAAATTCCTAGATCGGACAAATCGCAAATATTTTCTAACGCAGAGAATGATCTAGTCCAACTGTAATCAGTCGTTACGTTATTTCGAATAATCCTTGCGGAGCTTGTCGATACTGTCAGGGTGAGCTGTGGTGCTGGCAATATCGAAACTTGGGAGGTAGTACCTGGAAGAATAACGGTATCGCCTCCACCCCAATCGACTAAGATCCCGCCCGGTACTTCTTCAATGCTGGCACTGGCGATCGCCTTATTCGCTTTAAACCTTCCCTGCTCCGTATCACCCGAACCCCAAACAGCAGTATCAAACATTATTTTTTAGTCCAGTTTTAGAGCAATGGGACTGCGAACAGCTTCAAGCCATTGTTGCATCTGTAGGATAACGGCTTGAATATTCTGAGCTTCTTGGTTTTCGTGGTCTTCGAGTCGGGATATTCGGCGCTGTAATCCGTTCACGGCTTGGGCTTCATCACGAATAGCTAACTCTACTTTGTCCAAACGGCGATCAATATTTCTTTCGAGTTGATGGAGCATGGCATAGACCGCCGCCACCGCGCCGCCAGACGCGATCGCCACAGGAAGAAAAGCCGTCATTTCTGCGTTCATTATTGGTAATAAGTGAATGGATTTAGATACGGTCTAGCTTCGATAACCAAGTTATATTCGCCCAAATATCCGGGCGGCTCGTATCGAATTATCGAAACTGGTACGGGTTCAACTTCGATTAATGTTGGGGTGTCGAGGTTGATCCAGTTGTTCGTAGAAAATACAAAAATATCGCCTCTGTCCCATGCCTGAAAAACACGACCACCTTTGACCCATGGTTTCTCATTCTGGTTAATGACAGAGACGATTATCAGATCCGCCGCAAAATTAAGGGGAATTTCGGATTCATAGCCGAACTGACCAGCGGGGCTAGTAATAACACCGATAGTCTGAAAAGTCCCCTCAGTCGCTGCCAGTCTAATCACTAGCTGTAGCTGGCACGTTGGCGAGTGACAACACCTTCGATAGTGCCACCACGGAACGCATCGCCCACAACCGCCGCGTTGAACGTTGCGGATTTATGTTTTGCGACTAACACCTTGGCGTACTTGTCACGAGTACCCGTCACATTCAAACGCAGGTGGCGACGTTCAACAACGCCAGAGCCTACCAGCTCCTCCACCTTACAAGTCGGCATATCCACATCGACATCGGTAGGATCTACCGCTTCAATTCCTGCGTCAACTTCGATCCCGGTATAGGAACCGAAAGGCGCGGTGAAATAGAAAGTATGTGTGGGTGTCGCGTTGTCGGGATAATTTACCCAGAATTTCGAGAATTTAGCCATGGTCTTAGATATGAATAATGTGAATAATCGAAAATTGAGAGAGATTAACCGAGACGGCGGCGGCGCGGTGTACCAGCGGAACGAACCAGATTACCCCGGTAGGTTTTCCCGACGACGTTGGCGATCGCCGTTCTGACCTCTGTAATGGAGCAGACAACCCGCGCTGATTTGCTCTTACCTGTGGTTGCATCACGAACTGTTAGGCGTAGACGGATGAGCTGACCATTTTTCAAACCTTCAGAAAGGCTGATCGAATCTTGAATACTGGCGGCTTCTTCGGGGGTCATTTCGGTAATACCGAGCGCCGTGCCTACTCCGTCATAGACATCCGGCAACCAGATTTTGGCGTTTGCGCCATCTAGGGCTACCTTGTGCCATTTCTTTTCTAAGCTGGGCATAGTTTTTTAATGAATGTGAACGATCACATGATGCGCCAGGGAATCAACTTGCAAGCGACTGGCAAACCTTAAGGGTTCGCCGCTTCACCACGGCAACCAGAACCCCTAAAAAATCCCTAGAAAAATACGGCATTTTGCCGGGGTGAGCCGTTGGTGTAAAGGATTTTGTTCTTGGGCATTCCCCAAACTGATAATTCAGCACACTGAAAATAAACTTTGCCCGATGGACGGGTTACGGGTTCACGGTATATCTCTCCATCAACCATCAGCGTATCGCCAATTAACGGCTGTGATTGCGTGTACTCCGACTTGGTGAGGTTGTCCCAGTCGGGGATATCGTTGTTTATGTCTAGCATTTTGCCGATCACGTCCTTTGCGTCGGTTTCAGTCGCGGCGGAAATGATCAGCGCGTAGGATTTTGAGTCGTCTCGAT
>JBIKYI010000229.1:0-5411 GCA_044355355.1 Limnothrix sp.
TCATAGGGATTTCTTATTGTTTTGCTTAACATCAGAATATCCTTATAAGTCCCTCTTCAGAAAGACCCTAGGTGTTGCACTTCAAATTTGAATTGGCGGTGTTTTACCCAATTTACTGCTGTCGCATTGCTTTTCAATTTCCGCCACAGTGGTTGTCCGCCCATCACCATGCCAACAGGTCAGAGCGATTTCTTCTAAAATCCGCACAAAATCCTTTTCTTGAATACCTTCTGTAACCTTGTACTCCCGTTTTTTGTTTGGGTTGCGATGATCCCGTTCATAGTCCCGTGAATAAACCCCTTTTAACAAATCTCCGTAAATCTCATTAAGGTTGGTATCTTCAGTAAATTGTAAAGTGCCTAGCTCAAACGTTAAAGCAATCAAATAATTCAGCAGGGGTTGAGCCGTAATATCAAATAAATTTTCCTGCGATAATTCTGGCGGAATGCTTGCATAATTTGTGCCTTTTACCCTCCCATAAGCTTACCACCACAAGTTTCGTTGATCTTGAGGTAATAACTGATGAGCATCAACATAATTATTTTTCTTTAAATCTTTTTCCGCAATAACATAAGGCAATAAAGATAAGAGTTGATGAGATTTATTAAATTGAGTTTGAGTCGATTGAATCACCACATCTCGACCGCTAATGATCACTTGTATATGAATTTTTGAATAATTAAGCCTATCCACAAAATTTTTGACTTCATTCTCAAAATCCTTGGCGATTTTCTCCGCAATTTTACCCTGCATTGATAGCTCATCCAAACCATCAAAAATAATTAATAAGCGTAAATTTTCATCCTCTAAATCTAAAGAAAATTCCGCCAAATATTTTTCGCGTTTCACAAATTCTATGATCGATTTTTCCAGACTATCCGACATCTGGAACCAATGTAGGGGGATGTATAAAACTGAAATTGTCCCAGAGTCCGACAGATTGGAAGCAAGCACCTTTGTAAACGAAGATTTCCCGCTACCTGGTCCCCCACTAATCAACCGAATTCCATCCGTTGGATCTGCCTGCTCAATCCATCGTCGCAACTCCGTTTCCAAGTCCACAACGACCCGTTCAACCTTAGTCTTCTCATGACCCTCTATTTCTTGCTCAGCCTCTGTTTTTCGCTCAAAATATGCTCGTAACGGCACATAAACCTGTCGCAAACCAAAACTCTCCAAAAACATTGGCTCATCCACTTTTTTCTGCAAATAAGCCTGATATTTTTGCCAACCTTGTTGTTGCCGTAGTTGTTGCCGTACTTCTGGAGAAAAAGGCGTTTCATCGGCTAATAGAGATTTATAATCATCCGAATGTTCCCGCCATTCCTCATTCAGAGCCAACACAAAATAACTAGGTAAACGAACACTGATATTTTTTGCATCCACCGGAGTCAAATAGTTATCGAGCCATTGCCGTAAACTATCCTGTACAGGCTCCAACATCGGTAAATTTTGTGGACGCTGAAAAAAATCTGCATTCATCACCCATGCATCTTCCGGTAATCCCTCCAATAATGATTTTTCCAACCCTGTAATATCCGTTTTTTCATAACTGCCCAGATCCGGATTTTGCTCAAGAATCAGTTTCCGATTATCTTTTAGAAGACTATGGATCGAACGTTTCAGCGACTTTAGTATCAGTAGACCCGCGATTTCATCCCGTTCTCGACCCAATCCGCAATTATCCAGCAATTCCAAGCCTGTTTCTGCGAGAGAGTCCCACTTCCCAAACAGCGACTGAACCCCACCCTTCGCCAGAGTTCCCAACAAACCCCGCACATCTACTTCGATATCCCGTTGCCAAATAGAGTGCGGTTTTACGATGGAGTTGCTCATAGTGATACTCAAAAACTCGGAAACAATAAAGATAGGATAACAATCGATTAAACTGTTCCAATCCTAGCGAAATTTATGCTAAAAAATCGATTTCTAAAACATCATCAACCGAGAAGGGTGAAGCTTCAGGAAATTGATTAATACTCAGTCCCGTTTCATCCGCTGCTAATCGTCGCGCATTCAGGTAACAGGCTTCAAACTCTTGTTCTAAAAAATTTCTTAGACTAGGACTTGTTGCCAAAGTATCTAAAATTCTCTGGCGATGTTCAGTGATGGTATAACGCCAACTATTCGTGCGCTTTTCTGCTTGGAATTGATATTTAAGTAAATGCATCAGTAGGATACGGAGATTACTTTTGAGAGCATTTTTTTCACTCCGTCCCATACTCTCTAGCTCCTCAATTAAATTTAGATAATCAACCTCTAATAATTTCCCTTCCTTCAATGACCGAATGGTTGCTGTTAACCACAAATTAAAATCCTGCTCATATAAAGTTTCTGTTAATGGATGTGCTGGCGAGTTTGTTGAAGAGGGAGATTTGACGGTAGCCATAATATCGAATAACTCTTCTGGCAAGGGATAGCCCTAGTATAGTCGGCAAGCAATAGGGCGATCCTTAGGAGATCGATTCCGGTAGATCGGGACTAGCTTGCTGCTTGGCAAAAACGCCATATTTCGGAGCACAAAACATCACCACCACAAAAATCAGGGTCAGCAACACCACGATCGCCCCCCCGGTAGAAATATCAAGGTGATAGCTCAAATAGGTTCCCATCACGCAGGAAAAAATACTACTCCCACTGGCAATCCACAACATATGGTCAAATCTGTCGGTTAAGAGGTAGGCGATCGCCCCCGGTGTCACCAACATCGCAATCACCAGAATAATCCCAGCGGTTTGTAGAGCAGTCACAATGGTTAACGCCAGCACCGATAGCAGCGTGTAATACATCACCTGGGTATTTAGACCGATCGCCTTGGCATGGTTCGGATCGAAACAAAACAATAGCAAATCTTTACGCCTTAATAAAATAACCAACAGCGTTAAAATGCCAGCGATTAAAGTTTGGATAATATCCGAGGTTGAAATACCGAGAACATTGCCAAAGAGAATATGAAACAGATCAATATTGCTCGGAATCTTTGTAATTAACACCAGACCAAAGGCGAAGAAACCAGTGAACACCACACCAATCACCGCATCTTCTTTCAGCCTCGTTGCGGATTTGACATAACCGATCGCCACCGTCGCCCCAAAGCCAAAAATGAATGCACCGATCGAGAACGGTAAATGGAGGGCATAGGCAACCACCACCCCCGGCACAACGGCATGGGAGACCGCATCGCCCATCAGTGACCAGCCCTTCAGGGTGATATAGCAGGACAAAACGGCGCAAACCAAACCCACAAAGGCGCTGACCCAAATGGCTTTGACGAGAAATGCGTATTGCAATGGCTCAATCAGCCAATCGATGAGCAGATTCACGCATCTACCTCGGTGGTGGTTTGTTGTTGACGGTGTTCCGTGGCGATCGCCTGCAAACTGGTGATCGGTAAACCCCCGAAGGTCATCACTAAATTTTCCTCGGTGAAGGTTTCGGCAGTTGTCCCGGCGGCAAGGATGGTTTTATTTAACAGAATTGTGCGATCGCAAAAGGTAGAAATCGAAGCAAGATCATGGGTCGAAACCAAAATCGTGTGACCCTCCTTGCGCAATTGTAATAACAGATCAATAGTGCTTTTTTCGGTTTTGACATCAACCCCTGTAAAGGGTTCATCCAGCAAAATCACCTTGCCTTCCTGTGCTAACGCCCGCGCTAAAAAGGCTCGTTTTTTCTGACCGCCGGATAGCTCCCCAATTTGGCGATCGCGGAATTCACTCATCCCCACCCTTGCCAAACTTTCCATCACCAAACGGCGATCCTTCGCACTGGGCATCCGCAGCATATTCATATAGCCATAACGCCCCATCATCACCACATCGAAGACACTCACCGGAAAATTCCAATCCACCTCATCGGACTGGGGCACATATGCCATTAACTGCCGTTTTTGCGCCACATTCACCAGCAAACCGCCAATGCGCACCTGTCCCGTGGTTGGCTTTAGGAAACCCATGATCGCCTTAAATAAGGTAGATTTCCCGCCCCCATTCGGTCCCACCAGCGCCGTAATCGAACCGGGTTCCACGCGACAATGAGCGTTATACAAAGCCAGACGGGTATTGCTATAGGTGACGCTGAGGTTATGGACGGTGATTTCTAGGGGTTGGTGAGTCATGGGGGTAAGGAGTGGAGTAATAAGTAATAGGTAGGGAGTAATGAGTAAGTGAGTAAGAGGTTAATTAGGGGTAGGGCTTAGACCTTCGGTAATGAGACGGGCATCATAGGCAAGGAGGTCGAGGTAGGTGGGGACATTGCCATCGGGAAGGGATAGGGAATCAACGTAAAGACTGCCGCCAAATTTTGCGCCGGATGCTTTGGCGACTTCTTTTTGTCCTTTGTCGCTGACGGTGCTTTCACAAAAAATGGTGGGGATATTTTTACTTTTCACTTCTTCAATGACTTTTTTGACTTGTTTGGGGGTGAATTGCTGCTCGGCATTAATTGGCCAAATGTAGATTTCTTTTAAGCCGTAGTCGCGGGCAAGGTAGGAAAATGCCCCTTCGCAACTGACGAGATAACGCTGATTGGCGGGAACTTTGGCTAAATCTGCCTCAAGTTGGTCGGCGATCGCCTGAATTTTTTTGCTGTAGGCGGCGGCATTGGCGTTATAGGTCTCTGCGTTACTGGGGTCGAGTTCGACAAAGGCTTGGCGAATATTTTCGACATAGATCAGGGCATTTTTCGGGGACATCCAACTGTGGGGGTTGGGCTTGTTGGCATAGCTCCCCTCGGCAATGGGAATGGGTTCAATGCCTTCGGTCAGTAGCACCGACGGAATATCTTTGAGGTTGCCTAAAAATTGCTCGAACCACCGTTCTAAATTCATGCCGTTGTACAAAATCAAGTCGGCATCCTGGGCTTTAACTAAATCGCTGGGGGTGGGTTCGTAACCATGGATTTCTGCGCCAATTTTGGTGATGGATTCCACCACGAGCTTATCGCCTGCCACATTTTGCGCCATATCCGCCAGCACGCTAAAGGTTACCAAGACTTTTTTGCGTTCATCTTGGTCTTGACCCTTCTGACCCTCGGACATTTCTGGGCGATCGCCATTGGCTGGAACATTGACTGCCTGAGGATTACAGCCCACTAGCCACAACCCCAAACAGCTACTCAATAGCGCTATACCTATAACTCGGCGACTCATCACGCTCATAGGAAACGATGCAGAATATGAAAGACAACTGTAATTATTGTCTCATATTCTTTTCATAATTGGCAAAAACTATGGGGCGATCGCCGTTTTAGAGTGTGGCGTTATTATGGGCAGAGAGATTGATTAGTTTCGCTAAAAATAGATTGCCAGCAGATTCAAGCGAGCGATCTAGAGGAAAATTTAGGGTTTCGATCTGAATATTTTTGAGGGTTTGTTGCAGGGGATATTTGAGCTGTTCTGGATAAATTAAAAT
>JBIKYI010000231.1:0-5386 GCA_044355355.1 Limnothrix sp.
TATGGCACGGGGTGTATTTTTGATGTGCGCGTAGGTAATGATTTGACTAATATCATTATTACTAGGCTTGTCGGGAGTTTTATATTTTGTATCGAGGACGGCGATCGCCTGTTTAGTTTCGCGCTCATATAGGACTAAATCGATTTTGTAATTAATCTTTTTAGCAAAACGATAACCTTCTTGGTCTTTAATTTCATATTGGGAGGGAAGATGTTCTTTGAGCCAGCAGTAAACAATTTTTTCGTATAGAACAGCCGTATTGAGAATAAAAGGAATCGATTGTAGATTGCTTTGTTGGTGGTTGGGTGATAATTTTTCTAGGAAGAAATAGCAGAGTTTATGGAGGATTTCGTAATCTTGGTTAAGGCGATGATAGTTGAAATTATGGCAGTCTTCAGCGCCAAAAGGTACGAGGGAAATACTATTTTGTAAGGCACGATGGACGGTGCGGAGTTGTTGGGTTGTGTCTGGTTTAAATAGATAGTGAGTGCGTCCCATTTGGTGGATTGTCCAAAGTAAGATTTGGTTTTCTGGGACATCGATGGTTTGGGTGTTGTAACAGCAGAGTAAGCTGGTTTCCCAGGGTTTGCGGGCGGCTTTTTGCCATTGGATACGACCACGGGGGGCGATTAAATGGGCATTTTCAGGAATGTAGGCGCGGTAAAGTCCTTGTTTGGTACGGTGCAATATTTTCTTGGTGAGAAGACGGGCAAAATAATCGCAAATATCTTCTAGGCGATCGCCATCATAGAGGTGTTGATCAAATACTTTTAGACTGTCTAGATCTTCGACATAATCTAACATTTGCCAAATGTATTTAATCTTGGTTTTGGGTTCTAGGCGAATGGCAAAATCAGAGGTGATCGGAATCATGCCGATATAGCCTCTGGGGGAAAGTTGCCAGAAGTTTTTACGCCAATCCCAATTAATAGAAATTATGGCACTATATTCTTGGGCAATAATTGTGGCGATCGCCTCTGGAATTTGGTCTTTTGGGAAAGTTTTAGTCTGATATTCGGTCAGAACAAGCTCGGTCATGGGGTCGTTTCTCCCAAAACAAAGCTTTTAATGTTATCCCATGTGAATTGTTCTAGTTTGTTGGATTCACCATAAAATAGTTCTTCAAGGTAAGGATATATTTCTAGCTCCCAAATATCGGCAATATTGTCTTCTAAATTCTCATCCAGAAAATATGAAATACCTAAATTGTAGTGGCGATCGCCAATGGCTTCATTCACTTTTTCAATTTGTGTGATCAACGGCTCAACATTAAATCCTGTTCCTTCTCGTTCATGCCACTTTCGTAAAATATCGTAGTCGGGGCGCAGTTCAATAAAAGCAAAGCGACGACGCAGGGCATGATCTACCAGTGCAATAGAACGATCAGCGGTATTCATTGTGCCAATAATATAAACGTTCTCTGGAATGCTAAAGGGTTCATTACTTCCTGCAAGTTTAATTGCTTGATCTCGGTATTCCAATAAATACATTAACTCCCCAAATACTGCCGATAAATTTGCCCGATTAATCTCATCAATAATCAAGACACAATTCCCATCTCGTTCTCGTGCTTTTTCACAAAATTCTAAAAATCGACCTAGAACAATTTCATATCTTAAATTCCCATCGATATCTGTTAAAGGTCGCAGTCCTTGAATGAAATCTTCATAAGTATAAGCTGAATGAAACTGAATGATTTCGATAAAACCATCACTTTCACTAATTAAATATTTAGCAAATTCACCAGCAAGAAATGTTTTTCCAGTTCCCGGTGCTCCATTAAGAATAATATTTTTTTTCGATTCATCGACCTCCAAAGTACATCCAGCAAAGAGATACTACAGTTTGTATTTTTCATGAAATTATCCTGCGAACAAGAATTACTCATTATCTCTACCTCTTCTTGATCTAAAAAATGCTTAAGATCATTGAGGAAAATGCCAACATTATATGTATCCATTTCTTGGAATTCCGGAAGACATTTAAACGATTTACACAACTCATGATTCATCACCATAGAATAAAACAATGCATGATCTAAGTATCCAAAATAAATACTTAGGTTGAACTTATCAAATGTTTTTTGAGGATCGCAAAATGGAATAAAAGATAACATTGGTTGTTTATTCAAAAACAAATCCAATGCATATGTCTTGTCCGGAAAAAATAGTCTAGGAAAGTAAATATATAGTATCTTCTGTGGAATTCGATTAAATTCTGTCCCAAAATGATTAAAGGCAATAGTATCTAATTCTTCTAGTCGATCTTGCTCAACTGCATCAATCAAAGATAAAATTCCAGTCTTTACAATAGAAAATGCATCTTCGTATGTTTGGGCTTTAAGTTTTCTATGCCATTTCCACTGATTATCTTTTTTTTTCCAGTAAATCCCATATGCAGCATCTTTATTTTTAGTATCATCAATATCTTTGATTTTAAATTTTAACCAATAGCAGAAATTATCTTTGAGAAACTTGGGATGGTTAAGGGAATATTCTTCTACAGTTAATTGGAAAAGTTTATTTTTAGGAAATCGCTTAATAAAATTCTGCCTGTCTTTCTCTAGGTTTTTAGGGACTTTTAATTCATTTTTTTGTTTCCAAACTGTTAGATATTCTCGCCAATTCATAATTTAAATTCATCGAAGCGCTTTTGATAGAATTATCCTAACATTTTCTGTGCAGGCGATCGCCCCACAAGATCTCACTCCAAAAC
The DNA here is from genome assembly GCA_044355355.1 of Limnothrix sp. GTDB lineage: Bacteria > Cyanobacteriota > Cyanobacteriia > Cyanobacteriales > MRBY01 > MRBY01. The sequence continues at coordinate 2,716 of JBIKYI010000231.1, forward strand.
AGCTTATCTTTGTTGAGTCATTGATATTACTTTTGTGACATTTAAATCATTAATTCCCGCTAAAGTTGGCAGAATATTATCACCAGCATAAATAATCGGTAATTCATCATTCTCCCAAACCCAAATTCTTTCTCTCTGAATATCGATTAACCAAGCCAAAACCGTTCCTTGGGCTAAACAATGCAAAATTTTATGCTGAAGCTCCAACGTGCCTTGATCAGGTGAACGAATTTCAATTAACCAATCCGGCGCACCCTGTAAAGCACCATCTGCCGTTAAACGTTCTGCCCGAACCACCACAATATCCGGCACAGGCGACAGGGGCGGCACAATACAACGCAACTCTTGAATCGCTTCATAATCCGTTGTTTGCCGATTAATCGCATTGACTAAATTACGCTGAAGACGGGAATGAAAAAGCGTGGGCATCGGTTTCTGTTGCGCTACACCAAAGAGAAATTCCCATGCTGGAGAGCCTTCAATTTCTGGTTGTTGTAGAAAATCCGCCAGTTGCGTCGCCGAGGGTTGAATAATTTGGCTCATAACCTTGAAGCGAAAGAAGCGAGAGGCTTACCCCCTCATTTTAGACCGAAATTTAGACCTAATTCTAGAGGTGATGAGCATCCCAGGCGATCGCCGTACAATAGAAAACAACGACAGAACACAGCCCTATGGTTATTGCCCTCGACCGACCCAGCAGCAATATTTGGCAAACCGCCCAGTGGGAAGACTACCTCACCGAGCGCGATCGCCCCTATGACGAACTCCATAAACAAAAAATCTACTATCACCAAAACCAACTTTTTCTAGAAATGGGTGCAGAAGGAATCGATCACGCCGCTGTGAATAACTTATTTAACCTACTCATTGGCTTTTGGTTGAGCTTTCATCCCGAAATCCTCGCCCATATGATTGGTGGTTGTCAGCTTGAACAACCCTCTGGCAACATTGCCGCAGCCCCCGATATTGTGCTTTACCTTGGCGAAAATCGACCTAAACGAAAAAAAGGCGATCGCCGATATCTCAACCTAGATGAATGGGGCGTTCCGGCATTAGTCGGGGAAATTTCCGACACCACGATCATCCATGACCTTGACGAAAAAAAACATATCTATGCAAACCTTGGCATCCCAGAATATTGGGTCATTGATATCCAAGCGCAACGGGTGTTTCTCTTTGCGTTGAATACCGAAACCAACAGCTATCAAGTCAGCGAAACTTCGCAGATTCTCCCAGGTTTAACCAGCGAATTATTAGTCACTGCCCTCAAGCGTTTAGAACAAGAAGGCAATACCCAAGTTGCCCAATGGTTCGCCCAGCAACTACAGCAACCATCAAGTCAACCATCAACCTTGTAGTCATTGATTGCAGCCAAAACAACAAGGGCGATCGCCGCCTTCGTCCCAATAAGTTTCACAAAATAAGATGAAGTCTTAAACAGTTCCCAAAAATTGGCGATCGCCTCAAAAATAAAAATCATAAAGTACAATCAAAACAGAACGCAGAGATTAGTGAATTATGACTCTGGCAACTTACAAATGGACAGTGGAAAACTATCATCAGGCGATTGATGCGGGTTTATTTGTTGATGAATCGCTTGAACTGTTACGAGGAAATTTAGTGGTTATGGCACCAGAGCGGGAACCCCATGCTTATTACACTCGAAGTATTGGTCACTATTTACAAAGATTGTTAGGCGATCGCGCTTTAGTGAGTGAAGCTCATCCCATTTCATTACCGAATAATTCTGAACCGGAACCTGATGTGGCGATCGTTCAACCTCTGGGGCGCGAATATCTTCAACATCATCCCTATCCTGAAAATATTTTTTGGTTGATTGAATGTTCCCAGGCGACCCTGACGAAAGATCTAACCGAAAAGAAAGAGATCTACGCAGAAGCTGGCATTCAAGAATATTGGGTGATCGATTTAAAAAATCATCAATTAATTGTCTTTAAAGATTTACAGAATGCCTCTTATATAACGGAGCAAATTTTGACGGAAGGTATGATTTTTCCTCTTGCGTTTCCTGATGTATGGGTGTCTGTGACTGAGTTGCTTACCTAGAAGCGATCGCCCCTTTCATCTCAATAAGTTTCACTAAATAAGATAATTCCCAAAAAATTGGCGATCGCCCGTCAACTCTGGGTGAAAGTGGGTTGGCATCCTCCTGATGATTAGTCTGCTCGCTCTGTAGAATGTGTTAGCGCAGCGTAACGCATGATCTCGTAACGAAATAAAAAGGCGCATTACATTTCACTAACGCACCCTACAAGATCGGCGATCGCACGACAAGCTCTGTGATTAGTTTAAACGTCTTAAACCACTTCTTCTTTGCGCTTCGGCAACTCTGGTTCCAAAATATTTTTGGAAGTCTGCAAGTTCTGACTTATTTTGTGTCTCACACCAGTAATTTGACAAACGTCCAAGAATACCGCAGATCCAGTCAGCACACTGTATCGTTTGATATAGATGACTTTCAACTGCAACAGGTGGCTCTATAAGACATCTTCGTTGATCATTACCAAACATAGCGACAGAAGCAGCTTCGACAATCTCCGCTCGCATATTTTTTTTGAGAGTTTCAAGAAAGTAATGATAAACGCCAGTTGCGCAGCAAATCAATACTTCCATTCACTCTGAATTTCGCAAACAGTGCCATGGTCAAGTC
>JBIKYI010000508.1:0-2970 GCA_044355355.1 Limnothrix sp.
GCAGCAGGGAACCGAGGTTATGGTATGCGCCGATTTTCAGTTTATCGAGGATGGGTTGGGCGATCGCCTGTTCGTAGTGTTTAATCGCCTTATCGGGTTCGTCCTGTTTACGGAAGGCATTGGCGAGGTGGTAATGCAGTTCGTAGAGGAGGTTGGGGCTAGCTTGGGCGCTATATTTTAAGCCTTGTTTGAGGGTTTTGAGTCCCTGTTTTGCGAGTCCTTCTGCCACATAAATTGCCCCCAATTTACTGCACACATAGGGATCATTGGGATGGTCTTTGTAGTAGCGTTCCATCACTAATTTGGCGCGGGTGCTTTTCTCCAGTTTGGCGATCGCCTCCCGTTGATAGCCCGTGTGGAACAGTGCCACCCCATTCAATTCCTTAATTTGCCAATGGGGTTCCGTCTGCAACAAAACTGCCACACTATCATCGATCATGGCGTGGTAGGGACGGTCAAACTTGAGTTGGGGATGACGACGAAACAGCCGCGAAACGAGGGAATAGGGTGATTGGGCTGCCCCAATTTCGTAGCGCATCAGGTTGACCACCAGGGTATCGGGATCGGCGATCGCCATATTAATTGCATCTACCGCCTTCGGATTCAGTTGCTCGTCCGCGTCCAGCACCAGAATCCAATCCTTCGTGACCAGTTTTAGCGCCTCATTCCTTGCTGCCGCAAAATCTTGATTCCAGACATAATGTCCCACAATCGCCCCAAATTCCTCGGCGATCGCCACCGTCCGATCCGTAGAGCCAGTATCCAGGATGACGATTTCGTCCACCACATCCCGCACCGTTTTGAGGCAATCCCCCAGAGCATCTGCCTCATTTTTCACGATCATACAAAGACTAAGGGACTCTTTCATGGATTATCTGGCTACTACTTAATAAATGACACTTACAAATGACAAAACGGCTTAATACCCAGGGGAAATTGTACCGGAAAGCCGCCCCATCCCATCACAAAAACAAATTCTTTCTACTTTAAGACGTACTCTCAACTCAATAATTTAGCTGCTTTAAAGTTGATTTAAAAATGAGGATAGAGTTAATCAGTAGTTTAATTGAGCCTTGATTTAACAACAATCTTTGGCAATATTTTAAAGAAAAAACAGTAGTTTTAATGTTTAGGAATTAGACTGCAAACAAACTTACGCTGATTATTCGCACCTTCTAGATTATAGCGGCAATCAAATCGTTTTTTGGCTTGCTTTTTACCATTAATTTGTAAAACCGCCCGATATTCCCAGTGATATTTAGCACTCCTTTTGATCGAGATTAAACAAATTTCCTCAGCGCCATAATTCCGACAAATTACGCCATAAGCTGGAGGTATGGGCAACAGAGCTATTGATAGCACTACAACAAGGAGGCAAAGTCCAGAGGCTATTATGTGACGTATTGTTTTTGGCGATCGCATCTCCTGAAATCCTCTAGAATCTTTTAAAATTGTCGAATAAATTAGTTCGACGGAGTTTCATTATTCGCGGAAGAATTGCTCGCTAAAAAATCTTTGGTGATATTTAAACTACTTGCCAAGAAACTCAGCAAAGTATTAAACGCTCCAGCATCCTGATCACTAATAATTGTTGTTCGTTGTTCCTGGGGAGCAGGGAGATTAGAGGCAATTTCTGGTAATTTTTCGATCAACATTTGATGTAAATAATTGGGCGACAAATTATTATTGAGTTGATGCAGTTTCTCTTGTAATAAAAATTCTCTCTCCTGTTGGGCGATCGCCGCCAAATTGCGCAATTCTTGCAATTCCAAAGCGACGGTTAACTTTTCCCGTTCCTGTTGCGCTTGAACTAATTCCAATTGCATTTGTTGCTGAATTTTTTCCTGCTCAGCGAGTAGACGCTGTTGCTCTAATCTCAACTCCTGCAAAACTAGAGCTAACTGGGCTTCATTTTGTTGTTGAGTGGTCGTATTTTCCTCCTGAATAGTTTGTCGTTTCGCCGCCTGTTCTAGCTGTTCCCGCCGTAAATTTTCCCCATGGAGGCGATCGTATTCTAACCGCTCTTGTTCCGCCTGTAACTGTCCAATTTTCGCCGTGGCATTTAGCTCTGCCGTTTCATCTCTGACACGATTTTCCCGCTCACGGATATTGATTTGTTCTTCATTTTCTAGCTCTGCCAAACGCGCAAATTTTTCCCGTTCAACGCGAAATGGTTTTTGCAAATTTTCCCATAACCTCGCCGAACTTACCACCGCATCTTTAATTTGTACCGTGACAATTTTTAAACCTAAACCAACTGGATTTGCACTGCCATCTTGCTTGCCTTCTGCCACGGTTTGGAGGCGATTGGTTAATTCTTCAATGATGGGTTGTTTATCGCTTAAAACTTCATCAATACTCATCGTGGCAACTTTATCTTTAATGGCTGCCTCTGCTTGTTCTCGCAACTGTAAATTAACGATACCCATAGGTTCTTCTGGATCGGAAAAATCGAGTTTCCAATAGGCGGTTTCCAAGTCGGCAATCATCCATTGTACATAGGCTTGGACTAAAATGCCTTGGCGTTCCTGGCAGATACAATTGGCGTTAATTAAAATGGTTTGAACGGAGGAGGGAATAATTAAAAAAGCATCGGTGATCGGATTAAAACGAAAGGAAATCCCCATGCCTAAATGGATCGGTTTGCTGTGACCTCGGCGGGTATGGATTACGTAAACATTGGGCGGGACAATGACACTTTTCCAGAGCCAAAATCCGGTAATGCGATAGTCGAGGGTGCGGTTATTTTGCCTAGGTTCAGGGGGGCTACCTCCCATCATTCCTCCGACAAAATTATTCGGCATTGCGGCGGCAGGTGCTGGGGCTGGCGCACGACTTTTTTTGAGCTTTCGTTCAACGGCTTGTTGTTCTTCTAGAACTTGTTGTAGATAGATATTTTCGACAGGTTTATTATCCATATTGTGAGTTATTTCTATTTATTTACTTTATTGATTTGCTTTATTTATGTTG
>JBIKYI010000509.1:0-2968 GCA_044355355.1 Limnothrix sp.
CCAAGACCTTGAGCATGCTGGCTTCTTCTATCAAGCTACTTATCCATTATCTCAAATTTCGGGATGTACCTATCCCTTTGAGAAACCTCTCTTAATTCACCAACGCCGCTGCGGTAATTAAGCCCCTGGTGTCGTAATTCCCCTTTAACTGCAACGGTTTACCTAATAAATGCTCTAGAGCTTTGGCAATTTCTTCGCGCAGATGGATCGTCACCCCCATCGAACCAAACCCCTGCACATTGGAGTGACCCCGGATCGGCATCGTGCCTGCGCCTAATTTACCCGCATTGCCCGTCATTAGGGCGGTATTGGTAATACTAAAAATATTATCGACACCGTTCACCTGTTGCGTTACGCCCATCGCCCAAGCAAAGACAACCCGCTCACAGTTGCCCAGTAGAGTCGCCGTCGCTTCGATTTCCTCTTGGGATACACCACAGGTCGCTGTAATGTCTGCCCAAGGGGTATTTTTGGCATAATCCAGCACCGCTTCAGCATGGTCAGTGTAGGCGGCGAGGTAGTCCTGATGAACCAGATTTTGTTCTAACAGGGATTTTTGCAGACCGACAAACACTGCCACATCGCTACCGGGAATCGGTTGGAGATAGAGGGTAGACACATCGGAACCGCCCCGCAACATCGAACGAATTGGGAAAGCAGGCGAGGCAAATTTCACTAAACCGACTTCAATTTGTGGATTGATAATGATAATCTTGCCGTCCCGTTGTCGCAATTTCAGCAGTTCATTCATTAAGCGGGGATGATTGGCAGGGACGTTGGCACCAATCAACACGACACAATCGCTATGATCCAGACTCTCTAGGCTGACCATGGAGGTATTCGCGCCAAACACCTCTTTTAAACCCATCGAGGAAGCAGCATGGCAGAGATCGGAACAATCTGCCAAATTATTACTGCCTAGGGTGCGCATCAATAGTTGCAATAAAAATGCCGCCTCGTTGGACGATCGCCCTGAACTGTAGGAAGCCACCCGCTCCGGTACTTTCTGAAATGCATCGGTAGCAATCTGATAGACTTCCTCCCAACTAAGCCGCTCGTAATGGTCACTGCCTGCCCGGCGGATCACCAGATAACTTAACCGCCCCAGGCGATCGCATTCCTGGGAATTCAGTTGCTGTAACTGTGTAAGGGTGTAGTTCGCAAAAAAATCAGACTTAAGCCCCGGCATCAACTCCGAGGTAATCGCTTCCACACTTTTCATACACCGTTGGAGCGGTTCCCCCTGCTCATTGACGAATCCCCCCTTCTGTCCGCCCGTCCCCCATGCACAAGCTAAACAAGCACTTTTATGATTCAGGGTTTGCCAAAGCTGAACCCCTTGGGGCGAGAGGGTTTGCTTTGCCCAATATTCCAATACAGGCAGCCCCCCACCCGCCATTGGTACAGATGGATTTAGCTCAGATTCTGGGTGCGAATTATCCATAAGACAAGGGAGATTTGCTCTCGGTAGATGACCATTCCCTATTATGATCTGCTCCAGAAAACGAATGTCAACTTAATTTGAAACTTTGTTAATCAGCATTTTTCATCACTCTAATGAGCTATTTAATAGCTATTCAATTTTGGTTTTAGCTATATTTCTAATTCTCAATTTAAGATAATGGGAATGATGTGACCCAGGAAAAAATAGGTTCAATTTAAATTTTCAATTAAGTGTTCAATCAACTTACCTAGAAAATTAAGTTATGGTCGTTTAGGTTAAGTTTGAGAATTTTTGATCCCTCCGCCTTCGGCACCTCCCTTAGAAAGGGAGGCAATAACTGTCTAATTTTTATTTGGAATGACCATAACTACATCAATAACTGCACCAAAAAGGAACAAGCTTAATTTCAAACTTGCTCCTAAAAAGTTTATTTTTTCAGAAAATTCAAGCAAATAAATTATACCCAATCAATCAATTAGAGCCGTAAATGGCAGGGACTTAACATGTTAAGCCCCTACTCGAAGCTCCATAATTTCTGATCATCGCGAATGTTCGATCACCGTGATACCTTTTTGTTCCAAGACCTGCCCTTGATCAACGGTGGCATAGATGAGGTGGCGATCGCCACACTGCATTTGTTGCTGTACCGTACATTCGAGGTAGGACAAAGCCTCTTGCAAAATCAAACAGCCATTATTGCCCACAGTGGTCGGTAGGCGCTCAAAGGGATTTTCGCCAATGATGCTGTGGTGGAAAAAATAACGCCGTACATTGCGACCTTCCTTGAGGATATTCAACGTAAATTGATCCCCTGATGAACCATCAAATCGGCATTTTGGGCGGCGCTCACAACAATGATTAATCCTGGTGGATTAAAACTGGCTTGGGTAACCGAGGAGGAGAGGACACCTCTATGGGTATCACCATCATGGGTGGTGACAACGCAGAGGGAACCGACAATCCTTGCAACTGCCTGGGCTGTGCGATCGCCTTGGGTTTTTGTCCGGCGGAGCTTAGGAGATGACAAGGGAGTTAAAAAGCAGACTGCATAAAAGATAAAGCAGAAAAACCTTGCTGAAAATAGCGTCGCTTATGGGGCTTCAATGCGATTAACTCTTGGTAACTCTTGGGCAAGTGCAGAGCACTGTTCCATGGTCTGTTGCCACCCATATCTGGCGAGACCCAAGGCAAAATCACTCTGACGAGGATAACGTCGATGCTTCTCTTGATGACATCGACCTAGATAAGAAGCGACTCCTTGTTTCTTTAAAAATGCTCCTGCCAAAGTTGCCAAACTATAGGCAATAACAACTAAAACTAATAATGCTAAAAACCGCTCTCCATTGACCTGTGCATCCTCTAAATTATATCCTCCAGTTTTGCAGTCCTTGAACATCATTCGCCAATTCAAATCTGAAGTGCAACAGGTTCTGATGATGACAGCAAGAATACTTCACTCGGAGTGCGATAGTCAAGCGATTTTCTTGGTCGATTATTAATTAAATCTACCACCTTATTCAACTC
>JBIKYI010000035.1:0-10777 GCA_044355355.1 Limnothrix sp.
TGTTTTGATTGTTACATTGGGGACAGTGTATTGTCATAGAGAGTCTTTGAGAGAAACAACTCACTCTATTTTGCTACAACATTACTTCTTTGAAACTCTCCAAATAAAAATTAGACATTCATTGCCTCCCTTTCTAAGGGAGGTGCCCAAGGTGAAAGACTGAGCTTGCCGAAGTGCGGAGGGATCAGCAATTCTCAGACTTAGCCGAAATGACTATATAAATTCCCCCACAAGTTCGCATCGTATTCAATCACAGGGAACCAAAGGCAAGGCAAAACAAAGGCAACAGTTCATAATTTATTTCCCCTCACACGAAAGATCTCTATGGAATATTCATTCGAGATTTATCCAGAGCAACAACTCATGCGCGAATACTATCGTGGTGAAATTGATGTGCCCTTCGTCCAAGCATCCATGCGCCGTCTGTCCCTCGATCCAGATTTTTCACCGGATTTCGATACAATCGTCGATCTGCGGGAAAGTTTGCTCAAAATGTCGCCCCCAGAACTGACGAACTTAATGGCAACCCATTTTGAGATATTTGGTATGGGTTATGGCCGCACTGCTTTTTTAGTCGATCAACCGAAGGCAGCAGCCTTGACTTCACTTTTCGGCATGAAAATGCTCCATGATCGCCACATGAAAATCTTCTCAACCATCGAGGCGGCGGAAGAATGGCTAGGACATCGCTCACCTAGCAATTAGTCTAAATTCGCGCCAGATTCTACCAGGTGCTTCTGGATGATGTCTTTCGAAATTGCCGTATTTAGGTGTTGCCAAGGCAGAATTTGCTCTGTGTGCCAATAGTCATGGGCATAAAAATCGAGGGGGGGAAGTTGCCCTTTGAGTTCCTTAAAGGCGCGTTTGTAGCTGCCCAAGGTGTCGCCATAGTCGCGGGTGAGTTCCAGCAAATGGGACAGACGGCGATCGCCCCTCGACAGTAACGCCTGAATCACCGACCAACTATAACTTTCTGGACGAAACTCGATGCCCTGGGACTGCAACTTTTTCTGGAGTAATTGCAGCCGTTTTTTCGCCGCTGGATTCACCCCAAACCATTGGAAAGGTGTGTGGGCTTTCGGAACAAAAGTACTGCAACCCAGGGTTAACCGTAGTCCGGGGGCAGCCTTTTTCACTGCCAACATCATGGCGATCGTCGCATCCACATCCTCCGGCAATTCACCGGGAATCCCCACCATGCCATAGAATTTAATCGCCTTTAAACCGCCCGCCTTGGCATTCACCGCAGCGGTAATAATTTCCTCGTTGGTCAATTTTTTATTCACGATTTGCCGCAGCCGTTCCGAGCCACTTTCCACGGCAATGGTGATCGAACGAGTATCCCGATTCGCAAGGGTACGGGCTAATTTTTCCGTCAGGGTATTCGTGCGCACAGAGGCGATGCTCAGGCGCACATCGGCATATTTAGGTTGGGCTAAATAATCGAGCAGCTTTTCAAATTCGGGATGTTGCGTCACCGATGCCCCCAACAGTCCCAGGCGATCGGTCACCTTTAAACCCCTTTCAATGGCTGGGATCAGCACTTCTTCGAGGGGGGCAACACGAAAAGGCAATGTGACATAGCTCGCCAGACAAAAGCGGCACATCTCCGGGCAACTGCGTACCACTTCCACCATGTAGATATTTTCCCAGGCAGCTTGTTCGGTGACGACGGTGGAGGAAGAAAGGACATTACCCCGGTAGGTTTGTTTATGGACGGCGGCGGGAACGTCGGGATATTTGGGCGAAATTTGCTCGATTTCCCCTGTGGGCGAGTTGTAGCGAATGTCGTACAGACTCGGAATGTAAATGCCTTCCGTTTGGGCAAGGTGGCGTAATTTGGTCAGGCGATCGCCCCTTCTGACGGCTTGATAGGCATCGATAAAATCATCCAGTAAATTTTCCCCATCCCCCAACAAAATGACATCAAAAAAATCGGCAAAGGGTTCTGGATTTGCACTCAACACTGATCCCCCCCCAAAAACGAGCGGATGATGATCGGTGCGATCGCCTGCCCGGAGGGGAATTTTTAACTTTTCGAGTAAATCAAAGAGATTGGTGTAATCTAGCTCCCAGGAAAAGGAAAACCCCAGAATTTCCGGGTTAGAGGGTAATTTTTCGCTTAAATCCGTAAATAAACGCCGTACATCAATATCCGGGCGCTGACTAAACTTTGCCCAAACTAACTGATAACCCAAGCTCGTAATGCCGACGGTGTAGGTATTGGGAAAGGCAAAAATGAGGGGAATCGCATCACCTGCGGGAGGGACAGGCTCAAACAGCAAGCGTTCTTGGTCAAACAAAATAAAGGAAATTACGAACTAATTTATATGAGGATTTTTCTGCTTGCTATTGTAAGCGAGTCAGTTACTTGAATGGTTTACGCGTCATAAAATAGCTCAAATGACGAGGAACCAATACTGTAGCCAAGCGGGAATTTCTCGCAGACTAGAATACAAATCCCGCACTTCAAAAAACAGAGGATAGGCGGAACCTACTGCGGTAAACCCGTTATTGCGTAGGGATAATTTTGCCCGTGAGAGGTGATAAAGCTGGGAAACGGCAATTACAGAATGGTTTGTGCCCAGAAGTTGCGCGGCGCTCACGGCGGTGAAATGACTGTTATACCCTACAGAATCAACGACAATTTGTGTCTGGGGAATACCTTTTTGTTGTAAATATTGCGCCATGACGAGGGCTTCATCATAACCTTCTTTGCCAATGCCACCGCTGACCATGATGCCCGTGACTTGTCCCGCTTGGAACAGGGCTTCGGCGCGATCTAAGCGTGCCTGTAAACGTTTGGATGGGATGCCGTTGGGCTGGACTTGGTTACCGTAGACGATCGCATAATCTGCCCTTTGGAGTTCACTATGCGCACCATCACCGTAAAGCAAAACAACAGCGATCGCCACACTAGAGGACAGGGCGATCGCCGGAACTTTGAGATATCGAAGCTGAATTTTTAACCTAGACCAAAACAGCATCCACAAAATCAAATTTCATTAACCAAACTTCAGCCAATTACGACGGGTTGCCGCAGCAGTTTGCACAGGTTTAGAGGGTTGAGCCTTTGCCGGAATTGCAGCAAAAAACTGTTTCTTCGCCTCCCGCACAAGGGGATCATTCTGATTCGCGGCGATCGCTTGCTTCAGATGAACCTTCGCCAAACTTAGCTGATTTTGACCCAGATAAATCATCGTCAAGCGAGCATGGGCATGACAATTATTCGCATCGAGATGCAACACCTCCCGCAGCTCCAGAATCGCCCCCTGAATATCTCCAAGCTTAGCGTAACGTTCTGCCCGCGTTAAACAAAGCTCCACCCGATTATCCATGTGGGTTTTTTTAACTTTCTTCGTGAGTAAACTTTCCGCAAAAAAATCAACCGTCTGCTGCTTTAAATAACCTTGGGCAACCGCAAGCTGACCAAACAAACTAGGTTGTTTCTGCTGAACCTGTAAAATTGCAATAACCTGCTCCTGGGTCAATAACTGCGCATCCGCCAAGTAGTCACCAATCTTTTGGCGATGACCAGTCATTTGGACACTAGATAAAAGTTGTTCCCAACGGGCAACAAAAAAATCAACCGTTTCCTGCTTCACCCAACCACGCAACGCCAGAATTTCACCAAGCCGAAAGTCTTCATAACCCGGAATTGCTTGGTTTTGCAAAGCCAAATTAAGTTGATTTTCTGAGATCAAACCCGCTTTAACCAACAACTGACCAATCGGCGTTTTTGCCTGAGGAGCTTGTACCAGATTATTCACTGAATTATTAACTTTCGGCGAAACTAAAACTGTTGATGCAGACATAAATAAGGGTCTCTCAAATTATCAAGCAAATATCAATCAAACTATTGCGGAGTGATTTAGATAAACAAGATTGAGATGCACAAGGGCAAGACTGTATCTTTATTTTCCTTTCTCCAGATTATAGGGTGCTGCATTTCAGTATTTATCCTTAACCGATCAGTCTTCATTAAATCTTTAAATGTCAGTGCTACAGGTAAAGTTCAGATAAAATCGTCCTTCGCCAGATCCAACTAAAGGGCAAAGATTTGTCTTGAATTCAGTATTTTGACGGTCACGTCACTTATCAAAAAAGCACTTATGGATGGTGTTTAAGTCACATTATTGCGCGAGTAATTTCTTTTTGATAAATATAGTCTATGTAAATATTTCAGGAGAAATGAAGGGAAAATCCAGGAGAAATTCAGAAAAAGTTCAACGCAAAATTTAGAGGGCAATTGAGTGGCAATGATTAGCGAGTATAGTTGCTTGAACAGGAATTCAGTTCAAGCTAGCTATTGCAGTCTGGTGGCAGTGCGTAAAATTTGTCCGGCAAGGATGGCAGCCCCAAAACCATTGTCGATATTCATTACCCCAATCCCAGCGGCGCAGGAATTGAGCATAGTGAGTAGGGGGGCTACGCCACCAAAACTAACACCATAACCGACACTGGTGGGTACAGCAATCACGGGACAGTCGGCTAAACCGGCTACCACGCTGGGTAAGGCTCCTTCCATACCTGCCACGGTAATCAGTACGTCGGCTTCTTCGATGACATGGCGATGGCTCAGGAGGCGATGGATTCCGGCAACACCCACATCCCAAAGACGTTTCACCGCAAAGCCACAGAGTTCAGCCGTGATGGCAGCTTCTTCGGCGACGGGTAGATCGGCGGTTCCGGCGGTGAGGATGGAGATTGTGCCTTTATAACGGATAGTTGGCGGCTCTTGGATCAGGGCGCAGATTCTGGCTTCGGGGTAATAGGTTAGGTGATTTACCTTGGGTTGGAGGGCATGGTAGGTCTCGACATCAATGCGGGTTGCCATGACGATGGGGTGGCGATCGCCCATCACTTGCATAATCCGGGCGATCTGTTCAGGTGTTTTACCTGGTCCCCAGATGACTTCCGGGAAACCAGTACGTAGTTGACGATGGTGATCGATTTTGGCAAAGTCATCGACCGCTTCAAAAGAGAGATTTTTGAGATCGACCAAGGCAGCCTCAGGGCTAATTTTCCCCTGGGCAACTGCTTGCAGGAGATACTTGAGGTCTTCTGGATCGCTCATAGATCTACTAAAAATTGGGAGATTTGGATCAATTTATGACTTTGCAAAAAATCGGGATTAGGGACTGAGTTTGGAGATTAAGTTACAAATTAAGTTGCATATCAATGGGGGAGGAAAATTACCCGCTATGCAAGTTAATTAATTCAATGAACTCTTAGTTGAAGTGAGTTATTAATGTAATTAATTTAATGCCAACCACTTCTGAGCATCCAAACGTTGCAACACATAGGCAATCAGTAAGGGCAATGTGACGCGGCGTTCGTCGATCATGAAGGATTCCATGGTGCTGTGGGGAGAACCATCAGTCGCAAAAGACCAAGCTTTCTGCTTATTGATGTCCGCCTCGATAAAGTAAAGGATAAATTGGCGTTTATTGTTTAACCAACTACCTTGAACTTGCCAACAAATCTGCGACTCTAAACCCTTAACGGGGACATTGGTTTCGATGAACTTAAGTCCCATGTCACTAATGCCATTTTCCTTGAGGGCAGTCTGTAGATCCGGCAGGAAATGGTTCTCGATAAATTCGTTAAAGGGTTTGTCCTCAACCTGGGGAGGTTTTTCCTTTTTTTTGTCTGCAGGTGCTGTGGATTTGGGATCTGTGGTTTCTGCCATGTTCTGCCGGGAGTCTGAAAAGTGTCACACAGGGCAAAGCTTTTTTGCGCCTATTCTTCATAAGCATAGCGAAGTTTGGCATTATACGCGTGGCACAATGGTAAAGCTATTTTGTTTGTCGTGTTTTTATCGTTGTTTTGTAGAGTTTAGGAGTCTATCCAGTGGGGCGATCGCGGGTTCGACAGCATGTAAATCCATTTACGGATAAGTACCAACAAACTATTTCTATGCCGGATTGGGGCAAGATTTACCAAAGTCTCGAAGCCCCGCTCCACCTCGATATCGGCTGTGCGCGGGGGCGTTTTATCCTGGAAATGGCACAACAATTTCCTGAGCGCAATTTTTTGGGTATCGAAATCCGTGATCCCCTGGTGGGTGATGCCAACCAAATCCGCGATGAGTTGGGCTTAACGAATCTGCATTATCTATTCGCCAATATCAACACTTCACTACAGAGCCTGTTGGACTCGTTACCCACGGACAAATTGGCTTGGGTCACGATTCAGTTTCCAGATCCTTGGTTTAAGAAACGTCACCAGAAACGTCGGGTCGTCCAGCCGGAGTTGGTGGATATTTTGGCGCGTCACACACCGCTGGATACGATCTTTTTTCTGCAATCGGATGTGGAGGAAGTTGCCCTAGAGATGCGGGAAAATTTCCTAGAACATGAATCGTTTCATCTCGCCCATGGGGATTTTTGGTTAGCGGAGAATATTTTTCCTGTACCAACGGAGCGGGAGATTGCGACGCAAAATAAGGGACAGCCCGTTTACCGTGTCTTATTGCGTAAGGATTCGTGATTCACGAAAAAAACTCCCCCGGAGGAGAGCTGTGACACAAGAGGAAATTCTTTAGTTGATCGTTAGTTAATCGTTGTTAATCGATTATTGCTGGGAACGCATTAAGCCTTGATCCAATGTTGGACAAGGTTGTTATCCTGCACAACCCAAACTGATCTGATGCGGGGCTTGATCGGTTGATTGATTCTCAAAATTTCCGGCGCGGAGGTTTCGGTGGCACGGCGGCGGATCTGTGGTACGTGAGGCAGAGGACAGGCTAACACCTCAGGTTCGTTGGAGAAGGAAAAGGTGGTCATATGCTTCTGATTAGGATGTGAAGTTAGTAAGAAATTGTTGTGGGTGGATAATGCTCCAAACAATTTATATTTTGACCAATTTCAGGGTACTGTACTGTGATTTTGATCATGGCTGGGTGTTGTACCTGATCGGGCGATCGCCCCCTCTTGGTCATCGTCTTGCAGACCTATGGTGAGGTACAGGACAGAGTAAAACTACTTACCGCCAAGCCGAACCTGGAGATACGGTTAACCGCGTTGTGAAGCAAATGTAACAATCTTTACAATGGTGAGAGTAAAAGCTTTCTGCGGGATATCTGCCATGAGCATCAAAGACAAACCTCCTTCTCGGACAAGGCAAATTGGCTCGATCTTGTTGTGGGTCACGGGATTATTTTTCTTGGTCAATGCCTTTTTTCCTAGTTTGTTCGGGAGTCCAACACCCCAAGTACCCTACAGTCTTTTTATTAATCAGGTCGAAGATGGGCAGGTATCTAAGGCTTCTGTGGGCGATCGCGAGATTCGTTACCAACTCAAGGCGGAGGGTGACGAAACTGGCATGATTTTGCAAACGACTCCTATTTTTGACCTTGATTTGCCCAAACGTCTAGAAAGTAATGGCGTTGAATTTGCGGCTCCCCCACCAAAAAATAATTTCTTCGGGAATATTCTGGGCTGGGTGATTCCGCCGATTATTTTCGTTGTGATTTGGCAATTTTTTATCGGACGCAATGCGGGTGGTGTTGGCGGCGCGGGTGGTGCATTGTCCTTTACTCGCAGTAAAGCCAAGGTTTATGTGGCTGAGGAAGCGACCAAAATTACCTTTGATGATGTGGCGGGTGTCGAGGAAGCGAAGACGGAATTAACGGAAATTGTCGAGTTTCTCAAAACGCCCCAACGTTATACGGCGATCGGTGCGAAAATTCCCAAGGGTGTCCTGCTTGTGGGACCTCCAGGAACGGGTAAAACCCTCATGGCAAAGGCTGTGGCGGGTGAAGCGGGTGTACCTTTCTTCAGTATCTCCGGTTCTGAATTTGTGGAATTGTTCGTCGGTGCGGGTGCGGCAAGAGTCCGGGATCTGTTTGAGGAAGCGAAGAAAAAAGCGCCTTGTATCATCTTCATTGACGAGTTAGATGCGATCGGTAAATCCCGTGCGGCTAATGGCGTGATGGGCGGCAACGATGAGCGGGAACAAACCCTCAACCAGCTTTTGACGGAAATGGATGGTTTTGCGGTGGGTGATGCCACGGTGATCGTTCTGGCGGCAACGAACCGACCCGAAACCCTTGATCCTGCGTTACTGCGTCCCGGTCGTTTTGATCGCCAGGTGTTGGTCGATCGCCCGGATCTTGGTGGTCGTCTGAAGATCTTGGAAATCTACGCGAAAAAAGTAAAACTCGCTGATGAGGTGGATCTCAAGGAAATTGCGACCCGTACTCCTGGTTTTGCGGGGGCGGATTTGGCAAATATTGTGAACGAAGCGGCATTACTCGCGGCACGCAACTATCGTGAAACCGTTGCTCAGAAAGACTTTGCAGAGGCGATCGAGCGGGTTGTGGCAGGTCTAGAGAAGAAGGGGCGTGTCCTTTCTGATAAGGAAAAAACCATTGTGGCGTATCACGAGGTGGGTCATGCGATCGTCGGTTCACTGCTCCCCGGTGGTGGTAAGGTGGCGAAAATTTCCATCGTGCCCCGTGGGATGGCAGCCCTCGGTTATACCCTGCAAATGCCGACGGAAGACCGTTTCTTGATGGATGAGCGGGAAATGCGTGACCAGATTGCGACCTTACTCGGTGGGCGATCGGCTGAGGAGATTATCTTCAATTCGATTACGACGGGTGCGGCGAATGATCTACAACGGGCGACGGATCTGGCGGAACGGATGGTTACTACCTACGGCATGAGTAAGGTTTTGGGACCTCTCGCCTATGAACGGGGTTCGCAAGGTAATAATTTCCTTGGGGAAAGTATGATGAATCCGCGTCGTTTGGTCAGTGATGAAACGGCTAAGGCGATCGATGCTGAGGTGAAGGAAATTGTGGAATCGGCGCATCAACAAGCGTTGCAGATTCTCCGGGAGAATCGCGATTTGTTGGAAACGATTTCCCAAAAGATTCTAGATACTGAAGTCATCGAAGGAGAGATGCTGCAAGAGTTACTTGAACAGGCTGTGAAACCTGAGGTTCTGGCTCACTAACGAAGCTTTTTGTAGCTCTAGATCCCTAATTTCTTGGAGAAGTTGGGGATCTTTTTTTTGTGGCATTTTAGGGGCTTTGTCCTATGATTGATGGAAACTTGAGCGTGTGAAGGTGACATGGCGGAATCGGAAAATGAATCGAAGCAACAGGTAACGCTCGGTGATCAACCGACTGATGTTGATGCGCTTGGTTTTACGCCTTATGTCATTGCGATCGCCGAATTTTTGACTTCTGACGATACGAAACCGCCCTTAACTTTATCGATTGAGGGGGAATGGGGTAGTGGCAAGTCTTCTTTTATGAAGCAGTTGGAATCCCAAATTCAGACGATTTCAGGCGAACGACAAGAAGAAGAATTAAAAAAGCTTTGGGAACTTCTTAAAAAAGAAAGATTTTTGTTGAGCAATCTTTCGGATATTGGTAGATTTCTTAAACTGAAATTGAGGCTCCAACAAAAAACTCAAACGGTTTGGTTTAATGCATGGCGACATGATAAGGCTGAATCTCTTTGGGCGGCATTTGCCTTGTCTTTCTTGGAAAGCATTTCAGAAAATCGTTATTGGTCGGATATCATCCCAAATTTTTTCAGCAATATCTCTTTATTTGGTTCACGTTTAGATTGGCGCAATAATTTTTTCGGCATTGTACAAAAAATTGCAACGTCTGCCTTTGTGCTTGGGGCAGCGGTAGCAATTCCCTATTTATATTTTACTGATGGAAAAGCTCGGATTGAATCGTTTTCTGAGAATATTACTTGTCAATTAGAAGAAAAAGATCAATGTCAAAATCAGCCATTGCTAAATATTTTATTGTTTGTGATGGGTGGCAGTGGTAGTTTTTCTGCGACGTTTCTTTTGCTAGGAAAATTCAGGGCATTAATTGGTGATTCTAAGCTTGATCTGACGGAATATTTAGCATCGCCGGATTATGATAGCCAAATTGCTTTTATTGAGAAATTTCATGGAGATTTCTCGAAAATAGTGAATGCCTATGCAGGGAAAGATGAAAAGGTTTATGTGTTTATTGATGATTTGGATCGGTGTGAGTTGGGTAAATCAGCAGATTTATTACAGGCTCTAAATATGATGATCTCGAATGATCCTAATTTGATTTTTATTTTAGGTATGGATCGGGAAAAGGTAGCGGCAGCAATTACCTATAAGCAACAAGATCTCTTGCCTTTTTTGAATTCAATTTCTGGGAATGGGGAAAATCAAGAACAGTCAGTAAATGATCAGTTAATGAAAAAGCTGGATTATGGCTTTTCTTTTATGGAAAAATTTGTGCAGTTAACGTTCTCTGTACCAAAACCATCTGAGAAGATTCTAACTAATTTTCTGGCAACGATTTCTCACGAAAAAGATTCTCAAGAAACTGCTAAACAATTTTTCGGGCTTACCTCTAAGAAAATTTCGAGTTTTAAGACTTTCTTGATTCAAAAAATTCAGCAGTTTATTCCAGAGAAATGGCGATCAGAAGAAAGCACGGAAATAGATAATCTAGAACAAAATCATCAATCTCCACAAAACATCGAAAAAATATCTAGAGAATTAGCAATCTTCCCTATTGTTGATAGAGATATGTCGCCTGAAGATCTGCAAAGAGTTATTCAAATGGTGGCTCCATTTTTTGATTATAATACTCGCCGTCTTAAGCAATATATCAACGCTCTAAGATTAAAAATTTATATCCTGCGCCAATTCAAATTTGAAGTGCAACAGGTTCTGATGATGACAGCAAGAATACTTCACTCGGAGTGCGATAGTCAAGCGATTTTCTTGGTCGATTATTAATTAAATCTACCACCTTATT
>JBIKYI010000511.1:0-2956 GCA_044355355.1 Limnothrix sp.
ATTATTGCCCACCTTGGCAAGCTCTAGGTGCATCTTCCGAAAATGCTGACTCTGGTAACAGATATTTTGAATCGTGAGGCGCTCCCCCTCCAATTTGCCCTCGATCAAACCGAGATCCTCCGGCAGTTCAAACGGCTCAAGCTCAAGATGTTTCTGCCAAGACCCCTCAATAATCTCAGCCAACCGCTGAATGAGTGGATATAAACGAGATTTGACGGAATCCGGTGCACTAGAAATCATGGCAAATTTAAATTAAAAAATAGAGGTTTAGATAATCGTGATGTTATAAAGACAAGCCCTGAAAAGCTTGCCGGATGCCGCTGGGGGCTAAAGATAGCTTTAAAGATATACTGGGACAGGATCAAATTCTTGCGTTTTGTTCCATAAATTAACTTTCAATAACTCTAAAAGTAACTTTACGGTGGGAGTATCCGCATGTTTGGATTGGGCTGGCCCGAGGTGTTAATTATTTTGGGTGTTTGTGTCTTAATTTTTGGACCGAAGAAAATTCCTGAAATCGGCAGTGCCCTCGGCAAGACGCTACGGGGCTTTAAGGAAGAAATTGAAAATGAACATCCTGAGGATGAGGATAATTTCCCAAAGCATGATGCTTAGGTCGGGAGAGTGGGAGACCGGGCGATGGGGGGATTTCAGCCTAAATCTAACGTTACGCAAAAGATTGTGGAGGTAAACCATGCCCATTTCACCTTGTCCCCTTGTCTCCCTTTCGCCTTTTCCCTCAGACGATTTATGGGGTCACGAATTTAAAGGCTTTTATGATTGAGGTCGAACGGCTTGGCAAAATGTATGGCACAAATCCGGCGATCGCCGATCTGAGTTTTCGGGTGGAGACGGGGGAAATTGTCGGTTTTCTGGGGCCAAACGGTGCAGGAAAAACCACGACGATGCGAATTCTGTCGTCCTATCTCCCGGCAACGACGGGTACAGCCAGGGTTGCAGGTTACGATGTCCAGGCAGATTCCTTGGCAGTGCGCCAGGCGATCGGCTACTTACCGGAGCAACCGCCCCTCTACCGCGATATGACCGTGGAGGCGTTTTTGCATTTTGTCGCGGAAATTAAGGGGATTAGTGCTGGCGATCGCCCGGCAAAGGTCAACATTGCCATTGATCGCTGCCAACTCCAGGCACAACGGCGCATTCTGATCCGTAAATTATCCAAAGGCTACCGTCAACGGGTCGGCATTGCCCAGGCGATCGTCCATGATCCCCCCGTCATTATTCTCGATGAACCCACCAGCGCCCTCGATCCTGCCCAACTGATGGAAGTGCGCACCCTGATTAAATCCCTGGCGGGCGATCGCACCATTCTGATTTCCACCCATCTCCTGTCCGAAGTTAGCATCACCTGTAACCGTGTGGTGATGATTAATAAAGGTCAGTTGGTGGCACAGGATACCCCCGAAAATCTCATGGGGCAAATGTCCAGTAATGGTGGCTATGCCATCGAGATTGACGGTGACCCCCAAATGCTTAAACCTTTGCTAGAAGTCGTTCCTGGTGTGATCAGCGTAACAACCGATCTTGATGTTGCGGGGGAACCCAGGGGCGATCGCCGCCATAGCCTGACCGTCACCATTGCCCCCAACCAAGAACCTGGCAGAGATTTAGCCTCGATTATTCTAAGTGCCGGGATTGGACTTTACGAAATGCGCCGGATTCGCCCTACCCTAGAGGATGTTTTCCTGGAGTTACTGCAACAGGATGAAACCGCCCCCCAAATGCTAGAAGACCGTTATGATCCCACTCAAATTTCTTTCTCTGCCCCCTGGTTTCCCCCAAATCATCGTCAATAATATCCTGGCGATTTTTCGGCGCGAATTACAACAATATTTTTTCTCCCCGGTGTCCTTCGTCTTTGCCACCCTGTTCTGGTTTTTGGGCGGAATATTTTTCGTTAATCTACTCGTTGGTCCCCAGGGAATTGTGACGGCGGTTGTTCTGGAACAGCAGCGAGGCATTCCCCTACCGCCGATGGATATGGCAGCGGAATTTTTACACTTGTTCTGGGGCATTATGGGGGCGCTGAGTTTGTTTCTCTTACCGTTGTTGTCTATGGGGCTATATACGGAGGAGCGGCGGCAAGGCACATTGGAATTATTGGCAACTTCTCCCCTGACAAATTGGTCGGTGGCAGTGGGTAAGTTGTTGGGGGTGGTGACGTTTTATTCGGTGCTACTTGTGCCGATGGTGTTGTGGGAATTGATTATTCTCAGTGCGGCGCAACCGGCTTTTCCCCTGGGGTTATTTCTGTTGATGCATGTGGGTGTCGTTTTATTGGCGGCAGCGGTGTTGTCCCTGGGCATGTTTGTCTCTTCGCTGACAGAAAGTTCACTGATTGCGGCAATTATGACTTTTTCCCTAGTGTTATTGCTGTGGTTGCTGGATCTGTTGGGCGATCGCCTAACGGGGGGACTGGGGGAAACCATTAAACACCTCTCTTTACTGAAGCATTACAACAATTTTCTCAATGGTATTGTGGACAGTAGTAGCTTGATTTTGTTGTCGAGCTATATCGTCTTGGGGGTGGTACTGACTGCCCAATCGATTGAATATCTCCGTTTTGCCCGTCGTTAGGTTGCTGTTGGATCTCTGTCTGTTAAAAGCTTGATATTGGGAGATTGGATCTGTGCAGAGGGCGGCGATGGTTCACGATGATTGTTGATAGTCAGGACACACTAGTTTTGCTGAAAGTATTTTGATGGAATTTGGGTATGGGCATTTGGTTTCGCTATTTGATTTGGTGTGGTCTGGCGACGGCGATCGCCGGGTTTGTGGTTTTAATTGCCTCGCCGACGGATGCCCTGCTTGCCTATGGTCTGATTACCCTGGGTTTATTGTTACTCTTGGCGGGACTGGGCTTTGATCCCCAGACAAAAATGCGCCTCACCATTTTCTTTGCCCAACGTTCCACCCAGTTAGGCACAAATGGCTTAAT
>JBIKYI010000074.1:0-8746 GCA_044355355.1 Limnothrix sp.
AAGTAAAAGGATTGTCAAGACTATGGCGGGTTTGCTGAAAAAACTATTTGCCTCGAATTCCTCGCAGGGTCAGACTCAAACTCTAGCATCAGACCTTCCTCCTTTAACTGATTCTGATTTTGAGTTTTTACTCGACCAACTGCTCCAAGGTCTTGCCCATGGTTGGCAACCTGACCGGGTAGAAACCTTTATGCTCGATCTTGGCGATCGCGGTAAAGTCCCCGCCTGGGAAGCATGGTTAAAGAATTTTTGCGCCAGGGTCACCGCACAATCCCCCGTCACTCAACAGCGCCAGATGGGTACTCGCCTTCTTTATATTAGCGAGGCTTTAAATCATTCTCCAAAAATGCAACGGCTTGCTAGGGCTTTCGCCCAATATGGTCAACAACTCGTAACGGGACAGGAAAATGTCACCCTTGATCTGATCTGGGAATATGATGGAGCCGATGCGATCGCCACTGTTCCACCCGCCGCCGTTCAACCCACCGAGACAGTGACCATCCCGTTAAATCCGCCCCTGGAACCCATTGAAACGGTCACCCAAATTTCACCAAATACTCAAATTCAAACGGAACCAGAGCCAATTGCTCCCGTAACTCCACTGGAAAACCCCGTTGCACCAGAACCAGTACCCGCAAATCCAGACGACTACAAAGAACTCATCGAAACCTTATTTAATCAGGGTCTAACCAAGGCGGATCAAGGGAATTTTGCCGGGGCGATCGCCGATTGGGATGAAGTCCTCAAACTCAACGACCAGATTCCCCAGGTATGGCATAACCGGGGTAGCGCCTTTGGTTGCCTCGGAGAATTTACCGCCGCCCTCGAATCCTTCGAACGGGCGATCGCCCTCCTGCCCGATAGCGTCGTCGCCTGGAAAGACCGCAGCTATGCCCTCATGAAACTCGGACGTTGGCAAGATGCCCTAGAAAGCTGGAATAACACCATCGAACTCCGGGATAACGTCGCCGAAGCATGGTTTCAGCGCGGTTGCACCCTAGAACAACTCGACAAATTCGATAACGCCCAAATTAACTACCGCAAGGCGATCGCCCTCGAACCCGATTTCGAACAAGCCAAAGCCCGCCTCGAAGCCCTACAAAACATGACCCCCCGCCCCAGCAACCCCGATCCCTGGTCAGAAGTCTAGCAAACCCAACCCAACTTTCAACCATTGATAACTAACGTCTGATATCTGATCACCGATATCTGATGTCTGATATCTGTTAACTGATTACCTGTTAACCGACAACTAATGACAGACAAAAATAGCATCGAGCGCATCTATACCGATGGCGGCTGCATCAACAACCCAGGCTCCGGCGGCTGGGGAGTCATCATCAAATTTAAAGATGGCTCAACCATCGAACTCGGCGACCACGAAGCCCAAACCACCAACAACCGCATGGAAATGATCGCCGCAATCCGTGCCCTAGAGTATTACCGCAACTGCGAGCAACGGGAACCCATTTACCTGCTCACCGACAGTAAATACGTGATCGACGGCATCACCAAATGGATTAAAGGCTGGAAGCGCAACGGCTGGAAAAAAGCCTCCGGCGCACCCGTCCTTAACCAAGACCTCTGGG
Organism: Limnothrix sp.; assembly: GCA_044355355.1. Taxonomy (GTDB): domain Bacteria; phylum Cyanobacteriota; class Cyanobacteriia; order Cyanobacteriales; family MRBY01; genus MRBY01. The sequence continues at coordinate 1,590 of JBIKYI010000074.1, forward strand.
AAAAAATGGACAAACTCAACCATCCCGCCGTCCAATGGACTCATGTTAAAGGTCACAGCGGCGAGGCAGGCAACGAAAGAGCCGATGCGATCGCCAACAGTTTTGCCAGAGGGAAAGCACCCATCCTCAAAAGCACCCGCCAAAACCCCCATAATTCAGATAATTTAGGAAAATCTTCAGAATTCAGCACAATTTCTGCATCATCCGTAGCAGAATTATCTGTAAATTCTGTAGAAATGCCTATAGTAGTTCCAAATGATACGGTAGAAACTATGACTGACTCTGTTGCTAATCCCCACGAAGAGATAGCCTTACCTCGCAACGAGCGGGTGCAGATGCTTTCTGCCTTGATCGAAAGCCTACGCATTGCCGACGAAATTGCCGAAAAAGGCTACTTTATCAGCAGCTCCGAACTCGCAGACCTGATGGACGTGAATGCCAGCGCCGTCACCAGTCGCGGTAAAGAATGGACCTGGCGTAATTGGATTGTCTCCCGCGTCAAACGTGAAGGCAACCAAATCCTCTGGCAACTAGAACGATTTACAGGTGATATCGAGGATTCCTAAGTTGTTGACTTAGCTGGCGATCGCCCCGTGATTCCCCCAATAAACGACTCAAATCGCCCCAGAGATAACCTCCGATCAAGACATTGGAGGTTTTTTTGTGAGCCATCCCCAACCCAATCCCCTAACAACGCTTAATTGAACAGAAAAATCATCTATCTGAAGTTGACTATTTACCAATCTTTTAAAGTCCTAAGCCTAAAATTTCTTCCAAAACAGCCCTTAGAGAACCAGCACCATCCACAAAAAATAAGTAGTAAAAAATACAAAAAACGTAGTGACGATTAACAGATGGATCAATACGTTAATCAATTTATCGATCAACTTTGATTGGAATTGATTAAACTACTGCGCCTGAAATGAATACCTCCATCTCCCCTCCAGAGACAGAGAATCCCTTAATGAAAAACAGCAGCAAAGCCCCTCAACACCTTATTTTGCAATACTTAAAGCTTAGTCGTAATTTTTTTTGCCAGAGCGATCGCCAAAGAAGATGTGAATAATTTAAAAAGCAAAAAAAGACCACTTTAAACCTCCGAATTGTCGACAATCCCCTAACATCAAAAGCTTAATCAAAACATAACTCAATCTTTTTTGAATTTTTTCGCTATACTAAGAATATAAAAGATTAATAAAGCGCGATATAAAGAAATAATCCCTAACACCATGTTTCTACCCCAAAACACCGCAAGAAAACCACGTACAAACTTCGAGCGATCGCTACAGCGTTTAGAACAGGAAGTATTGCGGATGGGGGCATTAGTCGAAGAAGCATTTCGCCTCGGTCATAACTGCCTCTTCAAAGAAGATTTAGAAGCCTTAGAGATTTTGATCAAACTAGATCAGGAAATTGATCGCTATTACCGCCAAATCGAATCAGACTGCTCCTCCATGCTGAGTCTGAAAGCCCCCGTTGCCCAGGACTGTCGGATCATTAGTGCCTTTATGCAACTCGTGCGGGATCTAGAGCGCATCGCCGACTATGCCAAGGATTTAGCGAGAATGTCCCTACAACTTGTGCCCTATCCAACCCATATCTTGATGGCAGAGATTGAGGAGATGTCTGCCCATGCACAGCTGATGTTATCAACGAGTTTAGTGGCATTAGCGGAACTTGATTCTAATGCAGGGAATCACGTCAAAAACTTAGATGACCGGGTTGATGACGACTACGATCGCATTTATAAGCTCCTGAGTCAACAACGCAATGTGCATGGTTCCATTGAGCCTTTTTTGTTGATGTGTCTCATTATCCGGGACTTGGAGCGCATGGCGGATCACTCCACAAATATTGCCCAGCGGGTTTCCTATGTGATTACGGGTCAACGGGGCTAATCTTTTGGGACTAATCTTCTTCTGAGAGGTCAACGACATCGATCCAGCCTTCGAGGTCATCCCAGCCAAGACCTTTGCGGATGAGTGCCGGGGTTTTGCCTGTGAAATCGAGAATGGTGGAGACTTTAAAACCGGGTTCTTCATCTGTGTCAATGATGATGTCCACTAGGGGATCGAGGGCATCAAAGAGGCGGGCTTTTTCGAGTCCCAGGGTGAAGAGTTCGCCATCTTCGTCGGGAATATGGGCGGAGGTGGAAATAATGGGGTTACCGAGGGCAGTGAGTAATCCTTGGCAAATGGCTTGGTCTGGCACACGAATACCTGTGGTGCGCCGTTTGGGACTCATGACCAGTTTGGGGACTTGTTTGCTGGCGGGTAATAGGAAGGTGATCGGCCCCGGTATGACCCGTTTCATGATGCGGTAGGCTTCGTCTTCCACGAGGGCATATTCAGAAATGTTGGAGAGGGAAGAACAGAGGAAGGTGAGGGGTTTGTCGTTGGCGAGTTGTTTGATTTGTCGGACTCTTTGGACGGCGTTTTTCGCGGTGAGATCACAGCCGATGGCGTACACTGTATCTGTTGGATACAACATCACTGCCCCGGTGCGGAGTTCTTTGGCGATCGCCTCAAGATCTCGTCTTTGGGGGGTTTTGGGGTGGAGTGAGTAGTAGTTAGCCATTGTTTTGTTGTCATGAAAAAAATTGCCTATCTTGAATGCCCGACGGGAATTGCAGGGGATATGTGTCTCGGTGCATTAGTAGATGGGGGCGTACCGCTGGAATACCTCGTAAATCAGCTTAATCGTCTGGGGATCGCCCATGAGTACGATCTTCGGGCGGAAACGGTCATTCGTCAAGGACAACGGGCAACGAAGGTTTTTGTGCAGTTATCAGATATCAGTCATCAGACATCAGACCGTAGGATGGGTAGAGCGAACAAAGAAATATTAGAAATTCCAGCAGGTGAAATTGAGCGGAACCCATCACTCCACCAGCATCACCATGATCACGGGCATTCCCACGAACATCACCATCATGATCATCCGCACAATCATGAACCGCATCAGCACGAAAACCAAGGTCATGCACCCCATCGTCATTTGCCGGAAATTCAGCAGATGATTAAACAGGCAAATTTGCCGGAACGGGTGGAACGCTGGAGTTTAGAGATTTTTCAGAGTTTGGCGATCGCCGAGGCAACGGTACATGGGACAACGCCGGATATGGTGCATTTCCATGAGGTGGGGGCAACGGATGCGCTGGTAGATATTGTCGGTACTTGTTTGGGTTTGGATTGGCTAGGGATTGAGGAACTTTATTGTTCACCCATGCCGACGGGGGGCGGGACGGTGAGGGCAGCCCATGGGGTTTTGCCTGTGCCTGTGCCTGCGGTGCTGCAACTTTGGCAACAGCGTCAAGTGCCTATTTATAGCAATGGTATTGATAAGGAATTAGTGACACCCACCGGGGCGGCGATCGCCACAACCTTGGCAAAGGATTTTGGTAAACCACCTGCCATGACCCTGGAAAAAATTGCCTTGGGTTCCGGCACGATTGATTTACCCCTGCCGAATTTATTGCGTCTCTGGATTGGCACAGCAGAAAGTCAGCCAAATTTAGAAACGGTAGTCAGTCTGGAAACCCAGATCGATGATCTCAACCCCCAGGCGATCGCCTATGCTTGCGAGAAACTGCGAAAAGCTGGGGCATTAGACGTATTTACCCAGGGCATTACGATGAAAAAAAACCGTTTAGGAACCCTGCTCACGGTCATTTGTCCCGTTGAATTAGTGGATACTTGCGAAGAGATTTTGTTCACCGAAACCAGCACCCTCGGCATCCGTCGCCAAACCCAAACCCGTTCAATTCTTGAGCGCCGTTTTGAAACCCTTTCGACCCCCCACGGTGAGATTAACCTGAAAATTGGCTACCGTGGCGAACAGGTTTTCAACATCCAACCCGAATACGAAGATGTTGCTAAAATTGCCGAAAAAACAGGTCAACCTTGGCAACAAATTTCCCAACAAGCACTACAACTCTGGCGCACCAATAAAACACACCAATAAAAAAGACGTACCGTAGTACGCCTCAATTAAGTTATGGGTTTCAGGGGTTCAAAAACTAAGTTTGAAAAATGTGGTGGTTTCGATTACATAATCCCGACAAAATGCAACGGTCCTTGACCACTAATCAGCTCTAGCAACAACGCTAGAAAGCCAATCATCGCCAAACGACCATTCAAGACTTCGGCTCCTGTATTCATGCCCCAGGACAACTCTTGGGGATACATCTTCATATTTTTAGCCGGGTGAATCACTTGCTCAAAGGTGCAAGGGCATTTATCCAGGGACTCCGTAACCAAATTTGCCAAGGACTCGATAAACAGAGGATGGGTATTGAGGGCAGGTACACGGCGGAAATTTTCGATGCCTGCTTCCATCGCCACCTCGCGATATTCCATGTCAATTTCCTGGAGCGTTTCGATATGCTCCGAGACAAAGCTAATGGGAATCACGAGCAGATCCTTCACGCCCTTTGCACCCAACTCATTTAAAGAGTCTTCTGTGTAGGGTTTCAGCCATTCCACTGGCCCCACCCGACTCTGGTAAGCGAGGGTGTAATCATTGGGGCGACCCAAAGTTTGCATGATTAATTTTGTGCATTCTTCGATCTGCTTTTGGTAGGGGTCTCCGGCTTCGTCAACGTAGCTTTGGGGGACACCATGGGCACTGAAGAAAATATGGGCATTTTCAGGGTGTTCAAACTGATCCAATTCCTGGCTAATGAGATCAACCATTGCCTGTACATATTGCGGGTGATCGTACCAGGAGGAAATCAGGGTGTAGGGCAGTTGTTTGAGTTCTGGATCGGTGCGCCACATTTCTTCGAGCACGCGGAAACTGGAACCGCTGGTGCTAATCGAAAACTGGGGGTAGAGGGGCAGGACGACCAATTTATCCAGTTGATCTTGTTTGTGATCTTGCTTAATTTTGGCGATCGCCTCCTCAGTGAAGGGATGCCAATAGCGCATACCAATGTAAGTCTTAACCTCATTGCCAGAGTCCTGGAGCTTAGCGGCAAGGGCTGCCCCCTGGGCTTCTGTAATTTGGCGTAGGGGAGAACCACCCCCAATTTCCTTGTAGTTTTCCTGGGATTTACCCGCCCGCAACGTTGAGATCAGCCAAGCAAGGGGCTTTTGCATCCAAGGTGCAGGCAAACGGATGATTTCGGGGTCAGCAAATAAGTTGAACAAGAAAGGACGTACATCCTCTAACTTATCTGGCCCACCTAAGTTAAGTAATAAGACCCCAACACGACCCATAACTAATACAGATTAAATTTACTGGTATTTTCTTTAAGTTATTGTAACAATATATCTCGCAGGAATGTTCTCCCTGTCACGGTAGCTACAAGAAAGCGCAAAAGTTTACATTTCCTCACTTACTGAATCTTTAAATTTTGCTGCCATTCCGAGCAAGATAGTCTGGACAAAGGTGTGATGTACTGGATTTTCACCCATTGAGAGGGGGCGTTCGGATTGAGTTCGTAAAAATTAAAGTCCGCACAAGCTACGAAGTCAAACACCGAACATTGTGGGTTTATTGCAGGAGGTGGCGTGGCATCACGAAGAGGGTTGTCCCTTCCTGACGCACGACATAAACGGTTTCGTTGGGTTCAATTTCGATGGTATCGTCGGCACATCTTGCTCGCCAGGAGTTGCCTTCGTAGAGGACTCGTCCGGTTTTGCCTGGGGCGATCGCCGTAAGGGTTTCCGCTTCAGTATCATCGCTGAGGGTGCGGGTAGCCGTTTTTGGGGTGAAGAAACGACGGGACAAAATCACGGCAGTGGTAGAAAACAGCATCCACAGGGCGATTTGTAGATTCGGGGAAATGGGGATGAGCAAGATGATCGCCGCGACCGCAAGAGCACCCAGCCCCATCATAAAGGTGACAAATGCCGTCGGAAAAAAGAATTCGATGGAACATAACCCACCGCCAATAATCAACCAAATCAACATGGGGTCATTCATTATAGATAGAGCCTCGCGCAGCCAATCCTGTGACAACTTCAATCAAACCTAAATCAAGACTTAAATCAATAGGTAACACCCAAGAGTAGATTTCGCTAAATTGGGTGTAGATTTAATCATAGCTTGACTGCTTTGGGGCAGAATGCTGTGATGCATCTCTGTTGGCTGTGCTGTAATGTTTTGTTAGCTTTATGTCCTCATCTTCTGTCACTTCTGCGACTTCTTATTTAAGGGCGGCTGGCTCCCTCGCGCTACATTTTCAGATGTCTGATTTGGTTGGCGATCGCTATCGGGTGATTGCCCCACAGATTTGGCTGGACACCAAGCCAGAGTTGCCGCCTGTTTGTGAACATCCCAACCGCATAGCTCAACTCTATGGCAAGCTGTATCCCCGCCAATTGCATGTGCCGCGTGTCTATGACATCTGTCCATTGCCAGAGGGAGAATTACTGCTGTTAGATAATATTCCCATCACGGCACAGGGGGAATTGTTACCGGCGCTCTCGTCAATCTGGGTGGATAGTTCACCCCTACGGCAACTGTATTGGCTCTGGCAAATTCTCGATCTATGGCAGGATCTCCTGGCGACGAATGCGGTTTCGAGTGTGTTGTTGCTGGAGAATGTGCGCATTGATGGCTGGCGGATTCGGTTGATGGAACTGATCGAGGATCCGGCGGACTCGAAAATTTCCCCCCAGAATATTGCGGAAAGTTGGCGATCGCTCCATGTCCGTGCCAACCAAGCTATACGCCAAGACTTTGAAGCCCTCCTCCAACAACTGGAGAACCCCGAAGCCACCCTCAAGGATGTTCAAATTCAGCTCAATACCCTTTTAATCGAGCAATCCAGTCAGCAACTCCTCCGCATTAAGATCGCCGCCACCACCGACAAAGGAAAAGAGCCAGAAATTAATGAGGACAATTATTACCCCACCCCCTTCGATCTAGACAATAGTGATTTAGCCCAGCATCTCTTGATCGTTTGTGATGGCATTGCAGGTCACGAAGGCGGCGAACTTGCCAGTCAATTAGCGGTGCAATCCCTCCAACTTCAACTCACTGGGTTGTTAAAGGAGATTACCGCAGCGGAAGGTATTTTGCCTCCTCATGTTGTGGAGCAACAGTTAGCTGCCTATGTGCGGGTTGCCAATAATGTGATTACTGCCCGTAACGACGAACAGGGACGAGCTTCCCGTAAACGGATGGCAACGACTCTCACTTTGGCGTTA
>JBIKYI010000512.1:0-2953 GCA_044355355.1 Limnothrix sp.
CAATTTCTTCTAGTTCTAATTTACCCGCATCAATCTTAGAAAAATCAAGAATATCGTTAATTAAGGTTAAAAGGGACTCCGCACTCGATTGGGCGATCGACAACTTTTGGCGCTGTTCTTGGGACAAACTAGTATCCCCCAACAAATTAATCATGCCCAAGACACCATTCATTGGAGTACGAATTTCGTGGCTCATATTCGCCAAGAATATCGCTTTCGATGCCGCCGCTTCCTCCGCCGCAATCTTTGCCAAATTTAATTCCTGCTCAACCCGTTTGCGATCAGTAATATCTAGGGCAACCACCGTGACGCACCAACAACTTTCCCTGGGATTCCAACGCGAATGCTGCGTATGACTAATCCAACGAATATTATTATGATTATCCCGAAAACGATATTCATAATTTCCACTTCTTTCAGTGAAAATATCCCCAAACATTTCAGATTCAATATTCAGCCAATCATCTTTTAAAATACGCAACATCCACAGATATCGACTACTTAAAAATTCATTCGTGTTAAAGCCAAAAATCAGTTGACAGCCTTCTGAAATATAAGTAATTTTCCAAGTCCCATCCTCAAAGACATTCATCCGCATAATTGCCCCAACGACGCTGTTATGAATGTCCGCTAATTCATCCTGGGATTGTTGCAAGGCAATGACTAAATTCTCGCGTTCCGTCACATCAATGGCAGTGCCATGTAATTGCACAACTTCACCCGCTTCATTTAATCTCACTTCTGCCTTAGCTTCATGATGACGCAGGGAGCCATTCTTTAGTCTTGCCGCATAATTAAATTGATAGGCGGTCTTAAATAAAATTGCCTTGTTAATTTTTTGAATGAGACGCTCCCGAGAATCGGGTAATAACATTTGTTGATATTCTTCAAAATAAGGATGTTTGTCCCTATTCTCTAAACCAAACATTCTTAATAGTCCTTCAGACCAATACATTTTTTGGGTGGCAACATCAAATTCCCAACTGCCAACATTAGCAATTCTTTCTGCTTCTTTTAATCTTGCTTCGCTTTGTCGAAGTTGAGATTCAACATTTTTTTGATCGGTAATATCAATCGACATTCCAATCAGAATATAGGGTTGATCTTCTGAGGTTTTAATGATTTTTGCCTGCATTTTAAACCAACGGTATTCTGAAGTCTTTTTCTCCTGATCAAAGACTAAAACACGATGTTCTGAGGCTAATTTTTTGCGTTGGCAAATTGTTTCCTGAAACTGTTCATGAAATTTTTCTCTTTCGTCGGGATGAATGACAGCAAGGCTTTCTGTATATTTCATTCTTGCTGGTAAAAAAGGTTCTACGGAGGAGGGAAATTTAAATTCTTGTTTAACTAAATCATATTCCCAGGCGATCGCCCCCGACACATCCAGGGCAAGGTGCAGACGATGATTGCTCTCCTCAGAAGCAAGTCTTGCATCTTTAAACTTAGAGATATCCTCAATCAAACAAACCTTCAACTGCGACCAACCATCTGCGGCTACGACATCAGGATTAGTGACATCTCTTTCGAGTAGGGAAACACTTGTTTTTGCCCAAAAATAAGTGCCATTCTTGCGTAAATAACGACATTCAAAAGAGTAATTTTTATAAGCACCGGACATGAACCCCTCAAGGAGTTTAGCGCTTTGTTCGAGATCCTTGGGATGGGTAATATCAGCAAAATTCATTGTTAATAATTCATCCATGTCATAGCCGAGCAACTCGCAAAGTTTGGCATTGATTTTGATCGGGGAAGGAATGGGGATCTCTAAAGGGGTGAAGGCAATACCAAAAGATGATTGTTCAAATAGGGCTTGAAACCAATTTTCGTGATTCGTTAACTTATAGGAAACTTCTTTTTCTCGAGTCAGATCTGTAATCAAGATATAGTAACCAATGACCTGCTGATCTTGGCTGAAATCTGGCACGAGGCGACCGTTGACATAACGATGTTCTCCGGTTGATATTGACATCCAAGTATCATAAACAAATACTTTTCCAGCTAATACGGATTGAATGCCTGCTCGATAATCTTCATAGATCTCTTTAAAAAGATCGGCTACTGTTTTACCAATTACTTCAACGGTAGATATATTCAGCCAATCGGCATAGGTTTGGTTGATAAAAAGAATTTTTCCATGGATGTCAGCATAGGCGATCGCCATGGGCAGGGAATCAATAATTGAACTGAACTGTTGTGTTCCCTGCTCAATAACAGCATCAATCGGCGCACAACTTTGCTCTATATGATTATTAGAATTATTGAATTTTGTTTCAAAAAAAGATTGACCGACATTCTTGCTAGGGCGACATTCAACACATTGATGAAGATCTTTAAGTTTCTCCTGTAATGCATCTTTAGAAACTAAACCCCTTAATTTTTGATCCGAGCTAATAATACAAATATATTGTTCTTCTTCTAGATCAAATAAATTATTTAAATAGCAAATTTTTTCTGCTTGGATTTCTTCAACACAGGGAATATCGCGCATTACTTCTTGTATCGTTAATGTCGCGAGATCTCTTTCTTCCGCCAAGAGATGAATTAACTCTTGTTGATGAAAAATTCCTTTAACTTCTTCCTCTTGGACTGCAACAACAACGTCAGTAATCGAGTGTCGTTTACTTTTTACTGCGGCAGACATTGCCGCGATCGCCGATAGGACAGGACTATTGACAGATACCTTAATCGGCTCAATCAAAATTTCTTGTAAACACTCAACTACAGAAAAAGCCATAAATTCAATCCAGAGAAGGTCTTAAAAAATAGCTTGATTAAGCCATGAAACAAGTTTTATCAAATAGTCTCTTGATCAATGCAACCTAAAATTCGCCAATTCAAATTTGAAGTGCAACAGCTAGGGTCTTTCTGAAGAGGGACTCATAAGGATATTCTGATGTTAAGTAAAACAATAAGAAATCCCTATGAGTTACACCCATTTTAGCATCTCAGA
>JBIKYI010000513.1:0-2952 GCA_044355355.1 Limnothrix sp.
CTGTCTGAGATGCTAAAATGGGTGTAACTCATAGGGATTTCTTATTGTTTTACTTAACATCAGAATATCCTTATGAGTCCCTCTTCAGAAAGACCCTAGCTGTTGCACTTCAAATTTGAATTGGCGGGTTCTTATTTGAGAATGAGTGCCATGAGTTCAGACCAACCACTCCATAGTTTTTCTCCCCAACAGATTGTTTGTTTAGAAGCGGCGGGCGATCGCCTCTATGGTGCAGTGATCCAGTTTATCGAGCCGCAATCTAACTATTGGTTACGTCCCCTCTGTTTAGTGACAGAATTAAGCAATAACCCTGGGCGATCGCCCCAAATCATCTCCCTGCACCGCACCTCCGATATTATTGTCAGCCAAGCTTTTTTGCGAGAGGCACTAGACACCGAGGTTTTAGAATTCTGGACAGCCCTCTACGATGAGTCGGGGGACTATGAAGATAATCCATCTGGGCGAAAAGATCTACAGCGCTTTCTACATTATTTGCTAGCGCAAGCACCTGGTCAGCAATAAATGCTCAAAAAATCCTCGAAAATTGATGTCAACAATAACCGTTTGGAGCAATGTCGAAAATGAATTCTGAGACTGTTCAACCCAATCTTTGCCAGTCAATCTTGATTAAAAAAATTTTTCCTGCCAGGGTTTTTGATTGATGCCGTATTTTTTGTCAAAAAGGAACTGTTTAATTTTCTTCGATAGACATGACATTCAGCACAATCAAACCTGCCAGGAAAACGGCTGTTTCAGCGATTAAAACTGATATTGGTAATGGTAATGGGGTTGGTTATTCCTCGCCAGCCACCTGGAGACGATACTCCTCGGCGGTCATGGTTTCCGCCAACATTTCATCATCAAGGTTATCGACTCTAACTTTGAGAAACCAGCCTTCTTCGTAGGGGTCGTTGGCGATCGCCTCAGGGGAGTCAATGACTAAATTATTGCGATCAATCACTGTGCCCGAAATTGGCGCATAGAGATCCTCAACAGCCTTTACGGATTCAATGGAACCAAAAGTTTCGCCGACTTCAATGGAATCACCTTCCTCTGGTAAATCGAGAAAAACAATATCGCCCAACTCATAAATGGCATAGGCACTTAAACCAATGGTCGCAATTTCGCCATCTAAACGAATATATTCGTGGCTGTCTAGATATCTAAGGTCATCAGGATATTCGAGTTCCATTGCTATTTCCCAAGCATGAAGGATATTTTGGGTTCAGACGAGGGCTAAGCGCTGTTTATCCGGTCTCTGACCCCTTTGGCTAATGTATGCTGGAATTTTGCCAAGATCAAGCCCCTTGGACAAATTTGTTACGGTTGCGGATGGTGTCACTCATTTTGGCGATCGCCCCCCGGTTTTTTGCGCATCTTTGTCCCCATTTCCGTCCGGGCAGACCAGAATAAATACAGCCCTAAAGCCACACAAAATAAAAGCAATTGCCAAGCATCTCTCGGCATTGTCCTAACGGTCCTCCAAATCTGCAATTTCCTTGGGAACCGCCGCCGTTAAGACCTCATTTCCTGTGGCTGTGACTAGCACATCATCCTCTACCCGAATACCGATGCCCTGCCACTGCTCCGGAATTTCTGGCTGACCTTCCACAGGCTTAATGTAGGGGGAAATATAAATGCCTGGTTCGACGGTGATGATATTGCCGACATCGAGGGTTGTCCAAGCGTCTTTTTCTGCCCCGACTTTATAAGTACCTGCATCATGGACATCTAATCCCAACCAATGACCTGTGCCATGCATGAAAAAGGGCTTATATTTCTCCCCTTCGATCAGTTCTTCGAGGGAACCCTGGAGTAAACCTAAATCGAGTAAGCCTTGGGTAATGACACAAACGGCAATCTCGTGGCTGGCACGGATGGATTTGCCGACCTGCACTTCGTCAATGGCTTTTTTCTGGGCTTCGAGGACGATTTCGTAGAGGGTCTTTTGTTCTGGGGTGAATTTTTTGCCGATGGGAAAGGTGCGGGTAATGTCGCCGTTGTAATACTGGTAGGCGGCTCCGGCATCGATCAGCAATAGTTCGTTGTTCTGGAGTTGGTCGTTATTTTCAACGTAGTGGAGGACGCAGGCATTGGCTCCCCCGGCGACGATGGAAGGATAGGCAAAACCTTCGGCTCCCGCTTGTCGAAACTGGTGTTCGATTTCGGCTTGGACTTGGTATTCGTATAGACCGGGTTGGGTATATTCCATTGCCCGGAGATGGGCTTGGGCGGAGATGGCGGTGGCTTGGCGCATCAGGGCGATTTCGGCGGGACTTTTAACCATGCGCAGGGGATGCATGAGTGGCTGGGTATCGGCGATCGCCTGGGGACCTGTGCCGCGTTTAGAACGGGTTGCTACCATCCGTTGGTAATGCTTGAGGATCGTGAGGTTGAATTTGTCATCCCGCCCAAAATGGTAAAAGAGGCGATCGCAGCCCTTGATATAGTCCGGTAACTTTTCTGCGAGTTCCGTGATCGAAAAGGCAATATCCGCACCATAACGCTCCTTTGCCCCCTCTACCCCAGCCCGGTAGCCCACCCAGGTTTCCTGAGCCAAATCCTTCGGCTGCACAAACAAAATAAATTGATGTTCCTCATGGTGAGGCGCGAGGACTGCCACCGCTTCCGGTTCATTAAAACCTGTCAAATAATAAAAATCACTATCTTGGCGGAAGTTGTAATCCACGTCATTGTGCATCACCGCATGGGGAGCACTTCGAAAAATCGCTGTTCCCTGACTAAGCTTTGTCATTACTGCTTGACGACGTTGCTGATATTCCTGCGGTGTAATGCCCATGGCTTCCGTTCTTTGCGCTGTTATTTGTGCATTAGATGGTAGCAAAATTTTTTTATTTGACCACATTTGCCCATAATAAAACCCCTAATCTCCGGGGAAACTAGGGGCTAAATCAGAGCGAAATCTTTGATTCTAGGGAATCTTCATCCGCG
>JBIKYI010000514.1:0-2950 GCA_044355355.1 Limnothrix sp.
AAACGACACTTTTTAAGTAACACTTTTCATGAATGACATGCATGATTAGAAGCAAACTAGCTAAATAATTAGCATAAATACTTATCTGAAATATTTATGATTTAGACTTGACTATTCAAAAACTTTTCAAGTGCATCAGTCAGCTTTGCTAGAATAATTGGCTTACGCAAATAGTCATTCATCCCGACATCCAAACATTTTTTCTGATCTTCATCTAAAGCATTTGCCGTTAAAGCAATAATATAGGGTTGATATTGTGACGACTGACGAATCATTTTTGTTGCAGTTAATCCGTCCATCTCTGGCATTTGTACATCCATCAAAATGACATCATAAGTTTGTTTTTCTAATAGTGCCAAAACCTGTATGCCATTGTTCGCAATATCCACGTGACAACCAAATTTTTTGAGCATGAATAATGCTACTTTTTGATTCACAACATTGTCTTCTGCTAATATAATCCTTAAGGAAGACAATTGATTTATTTTTGCTAGTTCAGGAGCACTTAATTGTTCTGGGGTAGTGAATTTTTCAGCGAAGGCTTGCTCCAGTTTTAAGGTTAGATAGAAGGTTGCTCCCTGGGTCTGATTTTGGGTGGATGGCGATCGCCAATTGTGGGGAGGATTGCCACTAATATGACCCAAACTTTCTACCCAAATAGTGCCTCCCATTAATTCGACTAAGCTTTTACTAATGGCTAAACCTAAACCCGTGCCGCCATATTTCCGATTGATCGAAGCATCCGCTTGACTAAAGGGTTGGAACATCTTGGTGAGATGATCATGATCAATGCCAATACCTGTATCTTGAATGGCAATCATCAACTCAATGATGGGTTGTTGATCCTGAATCCTCTCCGTATTAGCTGCCAATAATGAATGACTAAACACAGAAAGATTAACACTTCCTGATTTGGTGAATTTGATAGCATTGCCGACTAAATTCAATAAAATTTGACGCAATCGAGATGGATCGCCAACAAGTTTATCCGGAATATTAGAATCAATATAGGACAGGAAATTTAAGCCCTTATCTAGGGCTTGTTTTTGGAATAACTTAAAGACTGAATCGATCAAATCTGATAGAAAAAAAGGATATTTTTCTAATTGTAATTTACCCGATTCAATCTTGGAGAAATCAAGAATATCATTAATAATCACTAGGAGGGCATCGCCACTATCACGAATGGTCTTGACAATCTCTTTTTGCTGTTGGGAAAGGTTTGTATCTTCTAGTATCTGAGCCATCCCTAAAACACCATTCATCGGGGTGCGAATTTCATGGCTCATGTTAGCAAGAAATTCACTTTTTGCTTGGGTGGCAGCTTCAGCAATTTCCTTCGCTTCTGCTAAAGCTTGTTCTGTTTGTTTACGGACAGTAATGTCGTAATTAACCCCCACCATACTCTGGGCATTGCCTTGATGATCTTTAATCACAACGCCATAGGCTTGGATGAAATGAACAGTTCCATCGGGATGGACTACACGAAATTCTGTATCAAACTCGGTCTCTCCTAAAATTGCTTGTTGCAATAAGGCCTCTGTCGCAGGGCGATCGCCCGGATGAACCCCATTCGCCCAAACATCATAGACTACCGTATCAGCCTGTTGCGCGACACCATAAAGTCCATACATACGTTCATCCCAAAAAACAATATTGGCATGAATATCCCATTCCCAACAACCGATACTGCCGGATTCGAGGGCAACGGTTAGCCGCTGGGACAGTTTTTGATATTCAGCTTCTGTTTTTTTCAGGGAAGTAATATCGATAAAAGTCACAACAATTTCTTCAATTTGACCAGCCCCATCGAAATTAGGAAAGGCATTAACTAATACCCAAGCAATAGAGTGATCATGGGGACGGTTAATGCCGACAACATAATCTTTAATTGCTTGACCTGTCCTTAAAACTTGGTTTACGGGATAATCCTCAATTGCCATCACCTGATAGTCATTGCTAAAGAAATGCCAAGCCGGATCAAGCGCTGTTTTCCCACAAAGTTGATCAAAGGTCAGTCCTAACAGTTCACAGGCAGTCGCATTACTGACAAGAATGCTACTATCCTGGGCATGAACTACTACCCCAGCCTGTAAATTTTCAATCAGACAACGATATTGAATTTCACTATTTTTGAGGGCGATTTCTGCGGCTTTACGCTCCGTAATATCTGAAATAATGCCATACCAGGCAACATCGCCATTGTCTCGAGATTCAGGACGGGAGGTTGCTTGTACCCATTTCAGTTTGTTACTGCGCGTGATAATCCGCCACTCATATTTAAAAGGGGATAAATTTTTAAGCTGTTCTAAAAAGATGGCATGATACGTTGATCGATCATCGGGATGGATCAGTTTAAGATATAAATTGAAATTTTCTAATAATTCTGAGGCGGTTAGTTCAAAAATATCTTCAATGGCTGGACTGATATATTCAAAAGATTTAGAAGTGTCAGGGTGGTGCAGCAAAATATACATTGCTCCAGGGGATAAAGAAGCAATTTTTTGAAACCGTGATTCTGATTTTCTCAGGGCAAGTTCAACTCGTTTAAGTTCGGTAATATCACGCCCGACGGATTGAATTTCGATTAGATTTTCTGCCTGATCAAAAATGCCATGATTAATCCACTGAGTCCAGCCAATACTGCCATCACTTCGTCGATCTCTATTAACTGTCTGAAAGTCAGGTGCTGTTGGTTTAAGTAGGGATAAATGATGGAGAGTATTTTCTAAATCATGGGGATTAGCAAAATCAATCCATTTGCGCCCGATCACTTCGTCTAAGGTGCAACCGAGGGCAGCACAAAGGGCTTCATTGGCAAAGGTAATTGTCGTATTTGGCTCTGAACGTAGGATAAAATCTGTTTGCTGTTGGACGACTTGACGATAACGCTTTTCGCTTTGTTTGAGGGAGCGTTCTGCTGGTTCTTGAATGGTACGTGTAATCCATT
>JBIKYI010000515.1:0-2948 GCA_044355355.1 Limnothrix sp.
TACGATTGATGATCGCCTGCTGAAATATTTTGTAAAACTTGCCAAACGACCTCTAATTCA
Organism: Limnothrix sp.; assembly: GCA_044355355.1. Lineage (GTDB taxonomy): Bacteria > Cyanobacteriota > Cyanobacteriia > Cyanobacteriales > MRBY01 > MRBY01. The sequence goes on from JBIKYI010000515.1 coordinate 61, forward strand.
GATTGTGTAACTAAAGGCGAAAAAACCTTAGATACTTGATATTGTTGATTTTCTAATTTGATAAAGACAATATCATCACTATTCGTGAGCATAGCAAAACAAGGCTTTTCTTGATTGGGATTTGCCATTAAATAGGCTAACGTTTGCGGTAAGCCAGACCACACCGATAACATCGTCTTTTTTGATTCCAGCACAATCACCCACAGGCGATCGCCGTCTTATGCGACAGAACTTAATTGTTGCGTGAGGTGATTTTCCAAATAAACTTGCAGTGAAATACCCTCAGCTTCTGCTTGTGCTTCTAGCTTACGGATTAAGGTGATCGATAAATGTAACTCGATTTTTTGTTTTTCTTGATTGGGTCGTCGCGCTTTAGATAGATCAAAAAATTCGCTCATATCTTCGCCCGCATCAAACCGACGATCAAATTCTTCTGCTTTCATAAACATTCACCTCTTCAGTACGAGAACGACGAACGGAAATAATTCTAATATTTTCCAATCTGTATGTGATTACAGCAGTCCAATATTTTTCGTGAATCTTACCAATTACAAAAAATCGTTCCTCCTTGTCTACATTTCTCGCTGGGAATTCTAGTAACTTTTTATCATTCCAAAGAACCTGAGCCTCAATAAAATTAATGCCATGCTTTTCTTTGTTGATTAGACTTTTGTTTTCGTCAAATTCAAAATTATACTTATCGGACATTTAACTGTATCTTGCCATTCATATTTTAGCGTATTGATTTATGGAAATTACAGAGAGGACTGCGATCGCCCCTTTCCTTTCTCTGAAGCGATCGCCGTTTGATTCAGTATTAGTTAGTAGGTAATTGACTCATTTTTTCGAGGTCAAGCACTTCGGCGAGGGTTGCCTCATCCATTAAGCCTTTTTCCAAGACAATTTGCCGGAGGGTTTTTCCTGTTTGCAGAGATTCTTTCGCCACATCAGCCGCATTGAGATAACCGATATGGGTATTCAAAGCAGTCACGAGGGATAAACTGCTTTCCGCATAATTGTTGCAGCGCGACTCATTGGCAGTGATACCTGCAATGCATTTATCGCTGAGGGCTTTGATGGTATTGCCAAGAATTTCGATGCTGTGGATCAGGTCGTAGGCAATCAAGGGCATCATCACGTTTAACTCTAGTTGTCCCGCCTGAGCAGCAAAGGCGATCGCCGTGTCGTAGCCCATCACCTGAAAACAAACCATCGAGGTCATTTCCGCCATCACGGGGTTATATTTTCCGGGCATAATCGACGAACCGGGTTGCACAGGGGGGAGTTGAATTTCCTTTAAACCAGTGTTGGGACCCGAATCCATCAGGCGCAAATCATGGGAGATTTTGACGAGATCTTGAGCCAGATTACGCAGGGAACCCGACACATTCACAAAGGGCGACATACTTTGCATCGCTGCCATCAGGTGCGGTGCGGAGGTTAAAGGTTGTCCGATCAGTTCACCTAAAATTTCGGCAACGCGGAAACGGTATTGGGGGTGCGTATTCAAACCCGTACCGGAGGCACTGCCCCCCAAACCAAGCACCGTTAAATCCTTGGCAGCCGTTTCGATGCGTCCCATGTGGGCGGTCAAAATTTCTGCCCAAGCGCGAAAACCTTCACCCAAGCGGACAGGCACAGCATCCTGCATATGGGTGCGTCCAGATTTGACGATGTGGGCAAATTCTTCAGCTTTGTTATCGAGGGTGGCGATCGCCCCAGAAAGCGCCGGATACAAAGTATGTTCCAGGGCTAATAAACCACCGATGCGAATCGCCGTCGGAATCACATCATTCGTCGATTGCCCATAATTCACATGATCATTCGGACTGACCGTCTTGTAATCCCCCTTTTCACAGCCGAGAATTTCCAAAGCACGGTTAGACAATACCTCATTCACATTCATATGGTGGGAAGTGCCAGCCCCAGCTTGGTACACATCCACCACGAACTGCTCCCGTAATGCCCCGTTCAAAACCTCATCACAGGCTTTCACAATAGCTTCAGACATCTCCGCCGTAATACAACCCAGTTCCGCATTGGCGATCGCCGTCGCTTTTTTTATCAACACACAGGCATCCACATAGGTCGGGAGCGGCTTTAATCCGCTAATCGGAAAATTCTCCACCGCCCGCAACGTCTGAATGCCGTAGTAAACATCGTTGGGGATTTGGCGATCGCCCATCGAATCCTTTTCAATGCGAAAATCTGCGCTCATTGTGATAATTTCTCTTAAAATTTGACCATTCTCTAGTTTAAATGGTGGCGATCACACGCAACACAAATAGTCATTTAAAATCCCCAAAAAATGTAAATTAATTATGCAAAAATCTACATTTGATGACATTAACTATGGTGGATATTATCTCGCAAGATAAAATATTTATTACACTAAATTATCCTCTGTAACTTCACTCATTATGACACGATTTCTACCTTGATCCTTAGCTTGATATAATGCTTTATCTGCTTGTTTCATCGATTGCTTGAGATCATTATCCAATGGATCGGCGATCGCTCCACCAATACTGACTGTAATTTGTAGATAAATATCCTGTGTCACTACCAATTTTAAGTCTGCAATCCGTTGGCGAATGCGTTCCCCTAATGCCTGAGCTTCCTGTAAATTAATATCAGGACAATAGATAATAAATTCTTCCCCCCCAAGCCGCGCCAAAATATCCGTCATTCTTAAACAATGCTGACAGGCGATCGCAAATTTAACCAATACCTCATCACCAATATGATGACCATAGGTATCATTCACTTTTTTAAAAAAATCAATATCTAAAACGCCAATTCAAGTATGAAGTGCAACAGCTAGGGTCTTTCTGAAGAGGGACTCATAAGGATATTCTGATGTTAAGCAAAACAATAAGAAATCCCTA
>JBIKYI010000036.1:0-10718 GCA_044355355.1 Limnothrix sp.
TATCAGTCGGGACACGGGATTCGTGCTCCAAAAGCTGTTCACGCATCCGCTCCAGCTCTAACAAGTCCGCAATCTTACGGGCAAGCTCAATCTCTTCCTCTGCCCGAAGCAGACGAATCCGACCGATTTCCTGTAAATAAATCCGAATCGAATCCTCAGTGTAAGGTTTCTTTTTAGTGGCAGACTCCTTGCGACGACTGGTTTTAGCCTTGCGGGTTTTCTTATTTAAGGTGATTTCAACATAGTCCGAGTCTTCACTAATTTCACCAATTTCCGCGTCGGCTAATGCACTGTAATCAATTTCAGCATCCTCTGTTGTATGCGCTGCTTCTGTTAAATCCAGTACGGTGTTCGCTTGGGTCATGCCTGTTTCCTCTTTTCGTTTAATTAGAAAATAACGATGTGAAAAAGTTGAATTGAGAGTAATCAGTCTAACGGAATTCCTTGCGCTGGCTCATGGGTTGATGCCCCTGCAAATATCCTGCTAGAAAACGGTGGATCTTGACTCTAACGGTGGAGGACACCTGTCCATACCGCCTAGGTCGATGCTCCTAAGTCATTCAATCCTTCTGTCCGGTTCTTATTACTATGATTTTTGAACAATCTGAGTAAATTGCCTAGACATTCTAATGAATTTATGTCGGATTGCCCACATGGTTATAGCAAAAATTTTGACCAGTTGCCCATTTGTGATGCAAAAAAACAATCAGATTGGGAATGAGAAAGAAACTATTTGGTGATCTAATGGCTTTTTTGGCGGGTCAGATCACGAAAGATCCACTCTAGGTTAGATGCGGAACTTGTCAAGGTCTTGCCGGAACTCGATGGTTATAGGTTAACTGATCTTTTCTCAAAATGTTCATAGTGGGCAAAAAAATCTGTCAAGTTTTGGTGAAGCTGAAAAATCTCACAATCTCACACTAATGACCTAACGGCTAGAAAGATACTCTGCCTCTGTAGTTTAACTGCTATTTATATTTTCTTTATATTTTCTGGCGATCGCCCATGGCAGGGGCATTAGATTCTGCTATCTTATTAGACCAGTTTGACAAAGCAGTTTTTTGTCTAGAAGCATACCCAAAACCTGCTCAATTCCTCCCACCAGAGCCGCCTAAGACGCATGAAATCCTACCTCGCCGCCGCCATCCAAATGACCAGTAAGCCAGATTTGGCGCACAACCTGGGAGAAGCAGAAGATCTGATCCAGTTGGCAGTGAACCAAGGGGCAGAGTTGGTGACCTTGCCGGAGAATTTTTCCTTTTTAGGGGATGAGACGAGTAAATTAGCCCAGGCTCATGACATTGCGACCCAGAGCGAAAAATTCCTCAAAACCATGGCGCAACGGTTTCAAATTACCTTGTTGGGAGGTGGCTTTCCGATTCCTGTGGGGGAAAATAAGGTATTTAATACAGCATTGCTGGTTTCGTCAGAGGGGCAAGAACTGGCGCGATATCAGAAGGTGCACCTTTTTGATGTGGATCTCCCCGATGGCAACACCTATGCGGAATCGAAGACGGTGCAGGCGGGTAGTCATTTACCGGAACTTTGTTGTACGCCCCAGTTAGGAAATATTGGTCTGTCAGTGTGCTACGACGTGCGCTTCCCGGAGTTGTATCGTCATCTCTCGAAGCAGGGGGCTGATGTTTTCTGTATTCCGGCGGCGTTTACGGCTTATACCGGGAAAGATCATTGGCAAACCTTAATTCAGGCAAGGGCAATTGAAAATACTTGTTATGTGATCGCTCCGGCTCAAACGGGTAAGCACTATGGCATGAGATATTCCCATGGTCACGCGATGATTGTGGATCCTTGGGGCACGATTCTCAATGATGTGGGGGCACATCCAGGGGTGGCGATCGCCGAGATTAATCCCGCTCGCTTACAACAGGTACGGCAACAAATGCCCTGTTTACAACACCGGATGTTTTAGGTGCACATTTTTAGATACGTATTTTAGATACGTAAATGTAAAGGGTAAAAGTAAAGGGTATAAAGACTTAATAGTTTTGGATGCGCCCCTGTGCCACCGTCAGAATTTGGGAATGCTTGAGCCAATTGTGAGCAAAAGAATTGAGGTGGGTGGTGGTAATAATAGTTTGGAAACGCTCCTGAATTGTGTCCAGTAACTGATTTTGGCGGGATGGATCTAGTTCCGCCAACACATCATCGAGCAGCAATAAAGGCGGCTCCCCCACCACTTCTTCAATCAGTTGTAATTCTGCTAACTTCAGCGCGAGAACCAGAGTCCTTTGCTGACCTTGGGAACCGTAAAAACGGGCAGGTGTGCCGTCAATTGCAAAGTCAATTTCATCGCGGTGCGTGCCGACCATGCTGCTGCCCTGGTGGCGTTCGGCGGTGCGGCGGCGTTCGATTTTTTCGAGGAATGCCTGTTGTACTTGTTGGGGGTCATCCGCTGTCCAGGAGACGTTGGGCTGATAGGTGATGAGTAAGGTTTCGGTGTTGCCACTAATTTCTCTGTGCCACGCTTCGGCGAGGGGGGCTAAGCGCTTTAAACCCCGCGATCGCCTTCTTGTCACCCTAGAACCCGCCGCCGCCAATTGCAGATCCCAGAGTTGTAATTCCTGGAGGGATTCAGCGGAAACCGTTGCGCCCTGCTGTTCCCGTTTGCGGATGCTTTTGAGGAGGGCATTACGCTGTTTCAGCACCTGTTGATATTGCTGCAAAATGTGGGCGTAGATCGGTTCTAGTTGCACCAATAGATCGTCGATCCAGGTGCGTCGGTAGTCTGGCCCACCCCGCACTAAGTCGAGATCGAGGCAGGAGAATTGCACGGCGTTTAAAGTGCCGAGGGCATCGATTTGTCGTCGGATATTTTCGCCATTGAGGGTGAGCGATCGCCGCCCCTTCGCCCGGAATAATGCCTTAAATTCCGCATCACCGTAGTAGCGGTTAATCTGAGCCTGGATCGTGGCGATCGCCTCCGGTTTCAAAATCAGGTCAACATCACGACTGGTGCGATGGGTTTTGAGGGTAGAGAGCAGTTCCACCGCCTCCAGCAGATTCGACTTCCCCTGGGCGTTATTGCCGATGAGAATCGTTTTTTGGGCAGAAAAATCAACAAACTGCTCCTGGTAATTCCGAAAATTACGGAGATGAAGGTTTTTCAAGTACATGATGACTTTGCCAAAGCCCAAAACAGAGCTATTGATTGTAACCGATCTCGCCTGAGTCCCCTGGTAAATTTCCGGATCGGTTCACCCCTGATTAATCCTTGACCGTGATCGTTGAAGGTCATCAAAGCACGAAATAGATTCCAGTCAATTGCGTCAATCGCAACACTTCTATGGATGCAATCCAATCAATTCATGCACCAATTACATCAGATTAATTGACTTGCCGCATCAACAAAAAATATAGGTATTGATTGTTACTAGTCTGTGACCAAAAGGTCGGCTAGCCTTAGGTTCCAATTCATGTTTATTAATGGCTAGCAATAAAGATTATGGGTCAACTTAAAGCAGATCAGGCGATCGCCTTGGAGCCACCCACAATCCGCCAATTTTTAAATCTTTGTACCGAACAGGATATTTCCATCTTTCCCGCCGCCGATCAATGGGGTTTGCAGCTTTTAGAAGCGGGGGATTTTCAGGAACGTTGGCGCATCGCTAAGGTCTTACCGAAACTGGGCAACACAATTATTGAACCCTTGCTCAAGCTTGCCGAAAATCCCCATCAAGATACAGAATTGCGCTGGTTTGCCATTCGCGTGTTAGGGCAATACCAAAAACCGGAAGTGGTGACTCGGTTAGTTTTGTTGCTAGATAGTTGCCACGAAGAATTTTTAGCCGATGAAATTATGCGTGCCCTGCTGGCATTAGAAGAACGGGCGATCTCCTATATTCTGCCCCTCCTCGACCAGCTAGAAACCCGTTACCTCGCCGTCCAAGCCCTCTCCCGGTTACGTTACCCTGATGTTGTGGAGCCATTATTAGAGGTGACCCAGGATCCCGATCCCAGAATTCGGGTACTCGCCATCGAGACCCTTAGCAGTTTTCGGCATTACCGCATCTTTGAAAAACTGGTTGCTGCCCTCGTGGATCCCGTCAGTGAAGTGCGTCTCCAGGGGATTAAAGCCCTTGGTTTTTGGGCGAACTATGCCGACAAAAATATTATTTTTCAGCAGGTCACACCGCTGTTATATGACCACAATTTAGAGGTTTGTCGTCAAGCAGCCCTGACATTAAGCCGTCTACAAACTGCCGATGCTGCGGGGGCGATCGCCAAGGTGATTGAGAAAAGCACGACCCCCTATTCCCTCAAAATAGAGTTTGTGCAGGCATTAGCTTGGATTAATGACCCCAGCAGTCTGGATTTATTGGCGCAAATATTGTCGAATGCCTCTGAGGATTTGATTCAGGCAATTCTTAAGGCGATCGGTCGGATCAGCGAAACGGAGCGTCAACTCCATGGCGCTCAAGTGTTATTGCAATTTTGGCAACGGCAAACAGTGATGCCAATGCCTGCCATCCGTCAACATTTTGTCTATGCCCTAGGTCATCTCCACCAGTCTGCCGCCCAGGATATTCAAAATATTCTTGAACAACTCAGTGGTGATGAAGATGAAGGGGTGAGACTCCATGCGATCGCCGCCCTGCGTAGACCTTTGCGCGATTAGTAAGCGCGATCAGAATCAGTTCTTTCCCATACTGATTTTTAAGTAACACATCAGTTAAGCTAACAAATTGTCAATTAGCTGTGGAACAGGCACTATGAGCAGTGAATTCCGTGAATTTTTAAAAAAAGTTGGCAGTGGTCAACACACAAGCAAAGGTTTAACACGTCAGGAATCTGCTGCAGCCTTGAAAATGATGTTAGATGGTGTCGCGACCCCGGCACAGATTGGCGCATTCTTAATTTCCCAACGGATTAAACGACCCACAGGCATTGAAATCGCCGGGATGTTGGATGTCTATGACCAACGCAGCACAAAATTAGACCCCATTGCTCCCGATAAAACAGTCTTTGTGCTCGGCATTCCCTATGATGGCAGAACAAAAAGTGCGCCTGTGTCACCGATTGTCGCCCTGTTCTTAAAAACAGCAGGTATTCCTGTGGTGATGCATGGTGGCGATCGCCTACCCACCAAATACGGTTTACCCCTGATCGAAATCTGGCAAGCCCTGGACTTAGATTTCCAGCCCCTCAGCCGCGATCAACTACAAAATTATTTTGCCCAACAGGAATTTGCCCTATGCTACACCCCGACCCTGCTACCCGATAGTACGAACCTCACTTCCTACCGCGAAGAATTAGGCAAACGTCCCCCCATTGCCACCCTGGAATTAGTTTGGTCACCCTATGGCGGCACGAATGCCCATACCATTGCGGGCTATGTTCACCCCCCCACCGAAAGCATTATTCGCGAGGCTCTCATGGAGCGGGGCAATAAACCCTATACCCTCGTTAAAGGTCTAGAAGGGAGCGGCGATCTGCGCATTTCCCAAACCACCATCGTGGTGACCAATCAAACCAGTATCGACACAGAGATCAAATACCTCAAACCCAATCCCTATGATCACAATTTGGGGGGTGAGGATATTCATCTCAAGTCCCCAGAGGATTATGCGGCGCAATTACAGGCACTTATTGCGGGAGAGGAGAATGCACTCTTTAATACCGCTATTTGGAATGGGGGCTTTTATCTCTGGCATTGTGGTGCGGTGGATACTGTGGAGGCTGGCATTGCGCAGTCGAAGGAATGGTTGCGTTCTGGTAAGTTGCAGCAAACTCTGGATACCCTCAAGGCGGCGCTGGGTTAATTTTGCTCATTGTCTGAGGTGGGCGATCGCCTGATGGGGTTGGTCAATCTTGAAAGTTGATTAAAGTTGATTTGGGTTCATGGGTTGGCAGACCTGGGAACCCATTTTTGTGCTGTCTTATGGATCACGTTACCCTGGGGGTGCTGCCTAACTGACTTGTTATCTCGTTTTGTCTCGTTATGCCGCATAGATTGCATTGGTTACATCGGGGTTCACTATGGGATACCTCGATATAACAAGGCTTTTGGGAGGCGGATGTCTTTGCTTGAGCTGGGAGCGTCAGGGTTCTCAATCAAGGGGCACGACATACTGACAAAAAATTTATGGAGCCAGTTTGTTCATGACCAACGCCAAGGAAAAAACGGGTTTAGGCATGTTTGGGGGTCATTATGTACCTCCGGTTTGGTTGGGTGGTGGGCAATGCGGGGCTAATCGGCACGCTAATTATTGTGACCCTTGCCGAAGTGGTCGGTTTCTCCCGGAGTATAGCCCCCTAAATCACCCCCATCGGTCGATCGCCGAACCTTGCTAGAATCTCGTCGAGAGCATCACAATAAAACTGGTATCCCCCATCCTTAAGACCTGAAAGATCTATCTATGTCCGAACGGAAAGTTACTGTTTCCTTCTCGACTCTACTCCTGATTGTGGGGTCTGTACTGCTGTTATTCCTGCTATGGCAATTGCGGAGCCTCCTCGTAGTGCTCATGATTGCCGTAGTCATTGCCGCAACCCTTGCCCCAGTCATCAAATTCGCCGAGTCCATCAAAATTCCCCGGTGGTTAGCGGTGATTTCCGTCTACCTCAGTCTCATCACCGTCATTGTCGGCGTGGTTCTCCTCATCGGTCCCACCGTCGTTGACCAGCTCCAACAACTTTTCCGTAAACTGCCCCTCTACCTCGAAATTTTGGGGGTACTGGTGCAATCTTGGTTTGTGCGTTTAGGCATGACCGAACCGGATTTACTCGATAAACTTAGTCAATTATTCGACCTCCAATCCCTCACTGCCTGGGCATTCCGTTCCTCCCAGGAAGTCCTGATTCGCTCCTACGGTATTACCCGTGGGGTGATCGGTGGCTTGTTGAGTTTAATTTTGGCATTTTTACTATCAGGTTATATGTTGTCCGGTTCCGAGGGCTTGATTCGTGGTTTGGTCAGCCTCTTCCCCGATCCTTGGGATGAACTGTTATTGGCTCAAGTGGAACCCATGACGGAACGGATGGGCGGTTATATCCAGGGACGCATCGTGGTTTCCGGTATTTTGGGCATTGTAATCACCATTGGTCTGCGGTTACTCGGTATCTCTGAATTGGCGTTGGGTTTGGGGGTCATTGCTGGGGTCACGAATTTAATTCCGTTTTTTGGTCCCGTCCTGGGCGCAATTCCGGCGCTGGTGGTGGCGATCGCCCATGGCGGTTGGACATTTGCCTGGGTCTTTATCCTCTTTATCATCATCCAAAACCTAGAAACCTACGTCCTCGATCCCCTGCTCGTCGGTTCCTCCGTCAAAGTTAATCCCCTCTACCAACTCCTCGCCGTCCTAGGTGGTGCACAGGTTTTAGGCATTCTCGGCGCACTCATTGTCCCCCCCTGGGTAGCCGGATCCGCCGTCCTCCTCGACAATCTCTACATCCGCCAGAAGATCACAACCTTCCCCAAAAAAGCCTTCCCCAGCGAAAACCTCACAGCGTCGCAAAATCGAGAAATTTAAGCCATTTGCCATCTATCTAAGAACAGAGTTTTCGGCTTGTTTTTCTGTGGAAAACGCTGTTTTTACGATTTGCAACATAATTTGCAACATAAAAATCTTGAAATCTATGTAAATTAATACTTTCAGCGATCCTTTTTCCCTAAAGAGCGCTTAGAATAATGCTTGAAAACCTTGGAACAGCGTTTCTGTGTCGTGTGCAACCATAATGCCGCCATTGTCGTTCTTGTTTTACCTTGGTTTTTTTCCTATACTGCTCTCAATCTCGAATATTTAGGAGTTTTTTGATGAATAAAGGCGAATTAGTGGATTTAGTCGCTTCTAAGGCTGGTATCAGCAAAAAGCAAGCGGATGCTGTTGTTAGCGCTACTGTAGAAGCTGTAATGGAAGCTGTTGCTGGTGGCGATAAAGTTACTCTAGTTGGCTTCGGTTCTTTCGAGCCTCGTGAGCGTAAAGCTAGAGAAGGACGTAATCCCAAAACCAACGAAAAAATGCAAATTCCCGCAACTGTTGTACCTGCTTTTTCTGCGGGTAAGCAATTTAAGGAAATGGTTGCTCCTAAGTAGTAATCAGGTTTGTCAAAATTTGTACTTGTCCTTTTGAGGCTTGGATCGTCCCATTGATGGCTGTCTGAGCTTTTTTTATGTCTGTTGGTTGTCGGGAAATCCTATCTCGTCTATTCACCGGACAGTTTGGCAATTTCCTGCACCCAACGGCGGCGATCGCCATGACTGAGACAAACAATCTCCTCCAGCGACCAATGGAAATAATAAGCAATACAAGCTACCTCCTCATGGAGCGTTGCAGAGGGGTAGCGCATTACTCCCCCGCCAGTGCTAATTCCACCTCAAACTGATGACGACAAGCCGGACAAATCGTAGGGAGGAGTAAATTCTCATTTTGATTAATCTGATTAAAAAACTCCCGCAAAAAAGCCAGATCCTGACTAAATAAATCCTCCAACAATTCCGGCTCAAGCTCCTCCAAAGATCCCAAGCTTACAATCACCTGCGATAACATCACCAACGTGCTATATTCCGGCTCGCTTCGTACCCGTGGATTTCTTTGCACAGACAATTCATCCCTCGCCGTCGCCAAACGCATCACCCCTCGACGGTGCAACAGATCCCCCACCAATAAACCTCGCGGCAAAACAAACTCAAACTCCGTTGGTAGCATCCCAATCTCCTCGCAAACTTTTCACAAGCCTTCCTAGACTTTTCGCAGGTTTTTCAAAATATTCACAAATATAGTCATTCCACGTAATTCTGAAACAGTACCCCTCCAAGGAGGGTTTAGGGGGGGGTTCTCCGTAAGTTGCGCAACTGATCGAACCCCTTCCGGTCTTCGACCACCTTCCCCAAGGAAGGATAGATGTCTCAAAAATATTTGGATCGACTATACACTTCACAAACACACTCCACAAAAACAGAACGATGTCCTACCCAGGGGAGAACACCGTCATGTACTTACACAGAATGATTCAGAATGATTCTCTTTGGTGTATCTCGTTAAATACCCATTAAATACCCAATTAAATCCCTGGGATTTCGGACATTTTCGATTCCAGTTCTTCCACAGAAAAAGAGGTAACATCTTGCCATTCTTTAACGGTGAAGTGGTAGCCATGCACCCCTGCCATCTCGACAAATTCTGTGGGGGATGCCGCTGTATTCAATTTTTGCTTTAGGGCTGGGTCTTTCTGTACAGCCCGAAATAACATGGTTACAGCTTCCTTAGCCATTAGAAATACTCCTTGGGTAATAATCGAATGATTGTGATGGTGCTTGTGATTTGAGACTGGGCTTTGAGGCTTGTACCTTTCGCTTTTACGTTTAGCCCAGTTTGCACCGGACACTGTTGCTTTGGTTGTCCCTGTGGGCAATGACTGCAAATCTCTTTCACGCTATCAGTTACTTCTATTGCTGCGCAGAAATGATCAAATTTCTTTAAGTTTGCGGCGATCGCTTGGGGTTGTCTGGGTAAATCCCTGGGGGGATTGGGTTAAGAGTTGTATGTTCGTCATGGCGATCGCTAGGCTTTGTAATAGAACGATAGGAAGAAAGGGCTGGCTCTAGCCTTGCCAACTTCTACCTAGGTTTTTTAGTTTTTTGTTTTCTACTTCCAAATGTCTATTTTCCAGAGAATTTTACTTTTTTACTTGAGACGTTATCCCCAGCGTCTTCGTTTGACCCAGTTTAACTTTCTGGCAAAGTACGCTTGGATGCAGACGATTCTCATTGATCTCAAGCCTCTATTGTTTCCTGAGGAAAAAAAGGAGGATGAGGGGGTAAGGGAAAGGGTTATTGAGGAGCCGACGGAGGATGTGCTCCAGATCCTTGAGGCGGTGATTGGGGGGCGGAAGGGTAATTATCAGGTGGAGTATTGGCTGAGTCGTCGGGGGCAAGGTTATTTGTTCCGGGGTAGTCGGTTGGGGATGGATCAGCGGGTAATTGTGAAGGAGTATTTGCTGAATCCGCGCTTGTTTAATGAGTTGGAGTTACGGCAACGGCAGAAGGCGTTTGAGAATTTGGCGGGTTTAACGTTGGCGGATGGGCGGCTTCAGGATTTGCGAATTGTGCGCCCGATTGAGGCGATCGCCGATAGTCGTGTGGCTCACCGTTGCTATCTAATTAGTGAGGATCTGGATGCGGCACCGACCCTGACCGATAAGTTGTTTGAACTGGGTCAGTTTGCGCCTGTGGTTGTCCATGAGATTTTGTTGCAGGTACTCCAATCCCTGAGTCTGCTCCATAACCAAAAATTCGCGGTGCAATCGGGTCAGGTACAGGCAGGGATGTACCATGGCAATTTATGTCTCGACAGTCTGCTCTGGGTGGAAGGGAAGGACAAGTTTTATATTTACCTGGCGGATCTTGCGATTTGGGAAGATATTTTTCGACCGCCCACGGGAAAAACAGCGCCGACTGTGGCGCGGATCTCGAAGCAGGAACAAAAGGCGGTTAAGGTGCAACAGGATTTAAAGGATCTGGGGCAAATTGCGTTTGATCTGTTGCAGGGGGAAGCAACCCATCGCCTCAATCACCTATTGCCGGAGGAGGAGGATGCTTGGGATCCGGGGGTTAATCCGCAGTTAAAGTCCGTCATTTTAAAGTTGTTGGGGATTGATGCGCCCTTTGGGACTGCTCTGGAAGCGCGTCAGGCGTTGTTACGGATTACTCCAGATGAAGTTGCTGCCTACTCTGCCGGGGCGATCGCCGAAGAAGAACC